>CADCLI010000042.1 GCA_902802285.1 uncultured Bacteroidales bacterium | reverse complement strand
CATACGGGCTTTCAGCACGTTCATGTTCCAGTCGCTTTCCGGGTTACGTAACAGGCCACAAAAGAATAAGGTCGGCGCACATCTGCCTGTATTGCTGCTGATATCTCTCCTTTTTCCGTCAATGGCAACGGCCAAATCAGAGAACAGTCCCAAACTGGTAGTGGGTATTGTTGTGGACCAACTGGATGAGGAGTGTCTTGAGAAACTCATGCCCATAATGGGAAATGACGGAATAAAACGCCTATGGACATACGGCTACAACAGGACCAACGCTACATTTGACTTTGATGATACGGACCGGGCATCGGCAGTGACTTCAATACACACCGGAGCCTCACCCTTTCAGCACGGCATTGTAGCCGGCAGGTGGATGAATCCCTCAACTCTTTTGCCGTCTTCGCCTGTAGATGACAGCAACTACAAGGGTATCAATACAATTGAGATGACCTCACCCGGGCGTCTGCTCTCAACAAATCTTGCCGACCAGATGAAACTGGGCTCAGCAAGCCGTTCAAAGATCTGCTCCATCGCAATTGAAAGGGATGCCGCCGTACTGGCCGGCGGACATGACGCAGATGTGGTTCTCTGGATGAATGAAGCCGACGGCATGTGGAGTTCTTCGGATTATTACGGAGCATTGCCCGAATGGGTCAACCAGGGAAACAACAGCTGGGGCAGCAACACCTGGAGACCAGCTTTGCCCACCGCTTCATACATTCAGCCGTCTGATCACGACCTTTTCAAGCCGTTCTCCTATAAGTTGTCAGACAATGATGCCTGGGATTACCGCACATCGCCTTACGCCAATGACCGTATCACCGAGATGGCCATCAGGTCTCTCGAAGGATTGAGACTCGGCGATGACGACTTCACCGATATGCTGACCCTCACATACTATGCCGGCAATTACAGACATGCCCCCAACTCCGTCTGGTCTCTTGAGCAACAGGATATCTATGTGCGTCTTGACCAGACAATAACCGAACTGGTTACCACAATAACCGGAATGTACGGACTTGACAACGTGCTGTTCTTCCTGACATCGACCGGTTATGTGGAAAATGCCGTCCCCGAGTTTGCCGGCACCCGTATTCCCACCGGCCAGGTAAGTATGGAACGGGCCACAGCACTTCTCAGCCTCTATCTGTCGGCCAAGTACGGCAGCGCCACATGGGTCAGGACCTTTCACCGCAACCATATCTATCTGAACCATGACCTCATTGAGGAGAAAGGGCTTGCCCTGCATGAATTATTGGAAAGTTGCGTTGATTTATTGGTACAGGTTACGGGTATCAGAAGTGTGGTACTTATGCGCGATCTGATGTCAACGGTCCCCGATATGGAGGCTGTAAGAAAGAGAAACGGGCTGAACGCATCCTATTCCGGAGATATAATCATAGACGCCATACCCGGCTGGGGCATATCGGACGAGAAAGAAGGCAAGGTGCTATACCGCAAACCTGTGGCCAGACCCGTTCCGCTGATACTGTACGGAAACGGAATAAGAGCCGAAGTGAACCATGAGCCGATATCCGTGAGCGTCCTGGCGCCGACCATATCGCTCATAACCCGTAACGATCCTCCCAACGCCTGTTCGACAGTTCCTCTCAAGAATCTCAAATGACGGATGTTGGCTGTAGGCTGTCGGTATTGGCTGTTGGCTAAAAAAACATTACCTTTGCGCGGATTAAAAAATATATATGGAAAAGAAATACATCAGTCTCACATACGACCTTATGCTCAAGGACGGTGAGGGCAAACTCTACAGATACGAGAGTGCCACGCGCGAAAGGCCCTTCAAGTTCATAACCGGTATTGGTTATGCTCTGGATCTTTTTGAAAGCAATGTGGGTTCACTCGCTGTCGGTGAGAGCTTTGAGTTTGAGATCCCTGCCGACAAGGCATACGGTGAATACAGCAAAGAGAACGTCATTGATCTGGACAAAGGCATATTCCTTCGTGACGGCGTATTTGATGATGAGCATGTCAAAGTGGGTGCCATCATTCCCCTGAGCGACGGTCAGCAGACATTCAATGCTACCGTCACCAATATAACCGCCGACAAGGTTACCGTTGACCTGAATCATCCCCTTGCCGGTGAAGACCTCACATTCAAAGGTGCAATTCTGGAGTCACGTCCTGCCACCCAGGATGAGATAGACGCTGTCCTTCACCCCAAATGCAAAGGCTGCGGCGGCGGTTGCAACGGCGGTGACTGCAACGGTGACTGCAACTGCGAAGGCGACTGCAAAAAATAAGCATTATATGAATACTCTGGGCCAGAACCTTACCCTAACCACTTTCGGCGAGAGCCATGGCCCCGCCATAGGTGGCGTTCTTGACGGATTCCCATCAGGAATAACCATTGATCCTGAATTTGTACGGGCATGCATGCAACGCCGCCGTCCCGGACAGAGCACCGTGACTACCGGCCGTCAGGAACAGGATGAGGTAGAGTTCCTGTCAGGACTTCTTGACGGAGTCAGCACAGGAGCGCCCATAGCATTTATCATAAGGAATACAGACCAGCACTCATCAGATTACGATGAGCTCAAGGACCTGTTCCGCCCTTCACATGCCGATTATGCATGGCTTCAGCGTTACGGCATACGTGACTGGCGCGGCGGCGGCCGTTCATCGGCCCGCGTTACCGCTCCCGTCTGCGTGGCAGGCGCTCTGGCCATACTGGCCTTCCGCAAGTTGCTGCCAGGTCTTGAGCTGAAAGCCTTCACATCACAGATAGGTCCCTACTCCACTGACCCCGACAAGGATATGGAGTATCTCCAAACCAATGTCGAGACAAATGCCGTAAGATGTCCCGACTCTGATCTGGCATCAAAGATGGAGGAATATATCAAGGATTTGCGCAAGGAGCAGGATTCAACCGGAGGATGCGTGACATGCATTGTAAAGGGCCTTCCTGCAGGCATTGGCAATCCCGTTTTTGACAAGTTGGAGGCATCGCTGGCCAAGGCTATGCTGGGCATCAACGCCTGCAAGGGTTTTGAGTACGGCGACGGATTCCTGTCGGCTTCACAGCGCGGTTCACAGCATAACGACGCTTTCCGCATGGAAGGCGGCAACGTTACCACTGCCACAAACCACAGCGGCGGAATCCAGGGCGGTATCAGCAACGGTCAGCCCATAAGGTTCCGTGTGGCGTTCAAGCCCACCCCTACAATAGGTCAGCAGCAGAACACCGTGACAGTTGACGGCCGTGAGGTCACAATCGCAGCCAAGGGGCGTCACGATCCGTGCGTAGTTCCCCGTGCGGTTCCGGTTGTGGAATCACTCACGGCACTGGTCATTCTTGACCAATACCTTTCAAGCAAATAAATTTTCCAGATTATCTGCCAGCTCCTGCATGGAGTGAAGCAGCAGTACAGGCTTTTCGGCCAGCAGGATCTCATCCTCAAGCGGGCCGGTATTGACTGCAATGGTATCTATTCCGGCTGCAACGGCGGCACGTATGCCAAGCGGGGCGTTCTCAACCACCACAGCCTTACCGGCAGGTACGCCTGCCAACTGAAGGCCCTTCAGATAAGGGTCGGGATAAGGTTTGCCGCGTGTCACCTCAAAGGCTGTCACCATACGGTCACGCGTTATGTAACCCTCATAATCCCTCTGCACACGCTCTATCAGGTTCTTCTGTCCCGAGCCTGTCACGATGAGTATCTTAAGTCCCAATGCTTTGGCCTTCCGGAAAACCTCCTGCGATCCCGGCATGACACGAGCTTCTGGCATGGAACGGAACAACTCCGCCTTGTAACCGTAAATCTGCTCAACCTCTTTTTCTGTAGCTTCATACCCCCGGTCTCTCAGGCTTATCCGCACAACGGTGTCATGTCCTGTAGCACCTTCATTCAGATAGACGTCATGCGGGGACATATGCATACCGAAACGCTCCATAGCCTGACTCCACGCCTTGGAGTGGTTTGGCATGGAATCATACAAAACGCCATCCATGTCAAACAGGATGGCGCTTTTTTCATGGAGTGAAAATGCCATTCTTATATATTACTCCTTAATTCGTGAAAGGATTCTCTTGGATTCCTCCTCATATCCGGGTTTGCCCAGGAGAGCAAACATATTCTTCTTGTATGCTTCCACGCCCGGCTGGTTAAACGGATTGACCCCAAGTACATAACCACTTATGCCACAACCCTTTTCAAACATATAGATAAGTTGTCCTATCCAGTATTCATTGAGCTGGGGAACAGTGATGCGGATATTCGGGACACCTCCGTCCACATGAGCCAGTCTCGTACCCAGCTCAGCCATCTTGTTAACCTCATCCACATGCTTTCCGGCCAGAAAATTCAGGCCGTCCAGATTCTCCTCATCAAAGGGGACCAGAACAGAATGTTTTGCCTTATCCACAGAAATGACGGTCTCGAAAATGGTGCGTTCTCCCTCCTGAATCCATTGTCCCATGGAGTGAAGGTCTGTAGAGAAATCAACTGAAGCCGGGAAAATACCCTTGCCTTCCTTACCCTCGGACTCTCCGTAAAGCTGTTTCCACCATTCACTCAGATAATGCAGCTTGGGCTGGAAATTGGCAAGGATCTCTATCTTCTTGCCATTGCGGTAAAGGGCATTGCGGACTGCGGCATACAGGGCAGAAGGATTATCCTCGAATCTTACGCCCGAACCGGTCAAGCCCTCCATATCGGCAGCGCCCTTAACCAGTTGACGGATATCAAAACCGGCAACTGCTATCGGAAGCAGGCCTACCGGAGTCAGTACAGAAAAGCGTCCGCCCACATTGTCGGGAATGATGAAACTGCGGTAACCCTCCTTGTCGGCACATACACGAGCGGCGCCGCGTTTGGCGTCCGTGACAGCAACTATGACATTGCGGGCCTCTTCCCTGCCCCACTGGTCTTCACACTGTTTCTTGAGAAGACGGAATGCCAGGGCTGTCTCAGTTGTTGTACCGGATTTGGAGATGTTTATTATTCCGAATCTGCAGTTCTTGAGATATTCCGTAAGTTCAAACAGGTAATCCTCACTTATGTTGTGACCGGCAAACAGTATCTGAGGATTCTTTTTATCATTGTCCGATGTGCAGAAACTGCCGGCGAGCGCTTCAATGACGGCTCGTGCGCCAAGATAACTGCCGCCGATTCCGGCCACGACAACCACATCGCACTTTTGACGCATTATGCGTGCAGACTCCTCGATTGCATCAAGCAGGCTATCCTTCGTAGCGGATGCGAGGTTGACCCAACCGATAAAATCATTACCCGCACCACTGCCGTTCTCAAGCTTGCAGATGGCATCCTTCACTTCTGGCTCCAAAGCCTTGATCGTATTCCCGGGAACAAAATCCCTTACCTGTGAAATGTCTATCTTAATCATAGTCCTTTATTTAAATGAGTCTGTAAGAAGTTTTATTTCTATTACAGGCGAAATATGTTCATATAGGATATTATACATAGCATTCAGAATTGGCATGTTGACACGGTAATGCTCATTTATCTCCTTCATGCATTTGGTTCCGTAGTAACCCTCGGCAATCATCTCCATCTCAAGCTGGGCGGCTTTAACCGAATAGCCCTTACCTATCATCGTACCGAACACCCTGTTACGACTGAAATTAGAATAACCTGTCACAAGCAGGTCACCCAGATAAACAGAGTCATTTACCGCACGGTTGGGCATCGGACGTGCCGTGGCCAGGAAAGAATTCATCTCCTGAATGGCATTTGACATCAGAACCGCCTGGAAATTGTCGCCATACTTAAGACCGTTACAGATACCTGCGGCAATGGCATACACATTCTTAAGAACCGAACTGAACTCTATGCCTGCGACATCCTCCGACACCGATGTCTTCACATATGAATTGGTAAGTTTACGTGCTATGTCATGAGCGTTGTCTATCTCCTGACATCCTACTGTCAGGTATGAGAGACGCTCCAAAGCCACCTCCTCTGCATGACATGGGCCGGCAACGACAGCGACATTCTCCATCGGAACGCCATAATAACGGTGAAAATAATCCGACATCAGAAGATTGTCTTCCGGAACTATACCCTTTATCGCCGACACCACGAACTTGTCACGAAGCTTTACCTTCAGCTTCTTCATGTGGGATTTGAAATAAGGAGAAGGTGTAACAAAGACCAGCACTTCGGAGTCCTCAACCACCTGATTAATATCGGATGAGAAGTTTATGCGGTTCACATCAAACTGCACACCCGTCAGGTATGCGGGATTGTGACCCAGACGCTTAAAGTCTGCTATACGGTCATCGCGGCGGATATACCAGTTTATGGAATCCTCAGTTGACAGCAGTATCTTGGCTATTGCTGTTGCCCAGCTGCCGCCACCCATAATTGCCAGTTTTCCCTGTGGAATTGCCATAATTATATCTGTTTTAATCCTTGCTCTCGGGTTTCATCTGCGGGAAGAACAGAACCTCCTGGATAGCCTGCTGTCCGGTCATGAGCATAACCAGACGGTCTATACCGATGCCGATACCGCTTGTGGGAGGCATGCCGTACTCCAAAGCGCGTACGAAATCCTGATCTATGAACATTGCCTCGTCATCACCCTTCTGGCTGAGACGCAGCTGATCCTGGAAACGCTCGTACTGATCTATGGGATCATTGAGCTCACTGTATGCGTTGGCCAGCTCCTTGCCGTTGACCATCAGCTCAAAACGCTCGGTAAGACCGGGCTTGCTGCGGTGCATCTTGGTAAGGGGTGACATCTCGACAGGATAATCCGTGATAAATGTGGGCTGGATGAATGTACCCTCGCAGGTCTCGCCGAATATCTCGTCAATGAGCTTGCCTTTACCCATGGAGGGAGTAACCTCAACGCCGCATTTTTTGGCAACCTCACGCATCTCATCCTCTGACATGCCGTTCAGGTCATATCCGGTCTTCTCCTTGATGGCATCCAGGATAGGCAGACGACGGTATGGTGCCTTGAAATCAACTTCGTTGTCACCCACCATAACCTTGGTGGTGCCGTTGGTCTCGATGGCAATCTTCTCCAACAGTTTCTCGGTAAAGTCCATCATCCAGTTGTAATCCTTGTAGGCCACATAGAGTTCCATGCAGGTGAACTCAGGATTATGGGTGCGGTCCATACCCTCATTACGGAAGTTCTTTCCTATCTCATATACGCCCTCAAAGCCGCCTACTATAAGACGCTTCAGATAAAGCTCCGTAGCGATACGGCAGTAGAGGTCTATATCAAGGGTATTATGATGGGTTATGAACGGGCGTGCGCTTGCACCTCCGGGGATTGGCTGCAGTATGGGAGTCTCAACCTCGGTATAACCGGCATTGTCCAGGACAGAACGCAGGGTGCGGATAACCTTGGTACGCTTAAGGAATGTCTCCTTGACGCCCTCATTGACCACCAGGTCTACATAGCGCATGCGGTAACGCAGGTCTGGGTCATCGAACTTGTCATATGCAACGCCGTCCTTGTACTTTACGATAGGCAACGGACGCAGTGACTTGCTCAATACAGTGAGTTTCTTGGCGTGGATGGTAATCTCACCCATCTGGGTACGGAACACAAAACCTTCTATTCCGATGAAATCGCCGATGTCAAGAAGTTTCTTGAACACCTTGTTGTACATCTCCTTGTCTTCCTCATCGGGGCAGATGTCATCACGGGTGATATAGACCTGGATACGGCCTGTCGAATCCATCAACTCTATGAATGATGCCTTTCCCATAATACGACGGCTCATCATACGGCCGGCCACGCATACCTGGCGGGGCTCGTCCTCATCTTTAAAGTTCTCCTTTATCTCGGCGGCAAAAGCGTTTGTGGGATACATTGCTGCGGGATACGGATCGATACCCATGGCACGCAACTCCTTAAGACTCTCTCTCCTGAATTGTTCCTGATCGCTTAATTCCATTATTTTTCAGTGCATTATTTACAATCTGCAAAGGTAGTAAAAAAAGTAATAGCGCTGCCAGCGACAGCGCTATTACTTTTCTTTGACACCGGAAAGCGGTTATTGATTGCCGCCGAACAGGCTGAATATGGTAGCCAGTGATGACAGGGTGTTTGAAACGCCTGCAGTTGTCTCTGATATTGCTGCCACGGTATTGGCCACGTTACTGCCGGTAGTAGCGGCAGCCTGCTGTGTCTGCTGAGCGGGCTGGCTCTGGGCTGCGGCTGCAAGACCGGCGGCAGCTATGGCTGTAAGGTCTGTTCCGTTTACCAGTGTCTGAAGAGTTCCGGTTACGGGCTTTGAAGTCTGCTGGGTGACAAGATTATTGGAGCCAAGGATAAGTCCTGCAGCAAAATCTCCGTAGAACTTGCTCTTTTCTTCAACGTTCTTAAGTCCCTGAATGCCGTTGACAAGCTGAGCCATACTGATAATGTTGTTCAGATTGGTAAGGTCCACCCTGCCATCGGTCTTGTACTGTGTATAGAGGCTCTTAAGGGCTGCACCCGATGCCTGTCCGTTTACGGAACCGTTTGCATTGCCTCCTCCCAGGATACCGCATGAAGCCGTCAGCACGAATAGTGCCAAAACAGCGAAAATACTTGAAATCTTTCTCATAATCTTATAATTGTAAATAGTCCGTTATCTCATCATCATCGTAGCGCCACTGGGCTGGATAACAAACTCATAAGGCTTCTTGGTCTTGAGTTTGAGAGTGCTTAGCGTGGGCTCCATGGTCTTCTTGTCATCTGTATAGAACTTTACATCACCGTCACCCAGGAATGAGAGGTCAATTTTGCTCTTGATGACCTCACCCGTAGCATTCAGGCCAGCCACGAACCAGCGTCCGTCGGTGCTCTTGCGGGCCAGTATCACATACTTGCCGGGATAGCCGTCCAGGAACCTGGTCTCGGTCCATGTGGTGGGAGCGTCACGCAGCCAGTCCATGCAGATCTTAGGCGCATCCTCCAGGTTGTTGGGGCAGATGGCTATGTTCTGGATGGGGTTTTGGAAAATAACCTCGGTTGCAATCTGGAATATGGGAGTGGTCTTGAGCTGCGATCCGCGTCCGCTGTTCTGCTTGTTCAGGATGCGGTTCATAAAACAGCCGCCGAACTCCATGCAGCCCACTGTGTTGCGTACAAAGGGATGCAGTGTAGCCTTGAAGGCCTCTTCATCGCATGCGCCCTGCCCGAAGTACATGTTCTCCGATGCCAGTACAGCCTCGGATCCTACGTAGTTGGGATACATTCTCTCCCATCCGCGGGGCAATGTGCAGCCGTGGAATATGCACATGATTCCGTGGTCATTGGCATCACTCAGGACCTCCTCATAAAGGCGGATGGTCTCCTGCTTGTCGCCACCCCAGAAATCAACCTTGATTCCCTTACAGCCCACTTTCTCCAGCCAGGCCATCTCCTGCTTGCGGATGATTGAGTTGTCCATCTTGCAGATAGGGCTCTGTACGATATCATTCCAGTAACCGCTGGAGCTGTACCACAGGAATACATCGACCTTCTTTGAGTTGGCATACTTTATGAGTTGCTCCATACGATCGTAACCTATGTTCTGGTCCCAACCGGCATCAATCAGGATATACTCCCAACCCATCTCTGATGCCAGGTCAATGAACTTGATCTGGTCATCCCAGTTGCACGATGCATCCTGCCATACAATCCAGCTCCATGTACTGCGG
Organism: uncultured Bacteroidales bacterium; assembly: GCA_902802285.1. Taxonomy (GTDB): domain Bacteria; phylum Bacteroidota; class Bacteroidia; order Bacteroidales; family Bacteroidaceae; genus Colenecus. Next base: position 2,006 of record CADCLI010000042.1, on the reverse strand, counting down.
CCGTATACATACTCGCGTGAGGGAGCATAGAGAGGCTCCACATAGTCCCACATGACAGTGGTCTCCACAATGGGCTTGAGGTCGGCACCCACGGTAATGGTACGCCAGGGTGTTGAAGCCGGAAGACGGAACGCGGGACATACGGTACCTATACCGTTGTTCTCATCGGGCATGGGGAATTCAATCTTGTATGTATTGTCCTTACAGTCACTCAAGCGGGAAGCGCAGTAGCTGCTGCTTACACCGGTCTCGCACAGCAGGACCCAACCGTTGTCACCTACATGGAACAGTCCGGGGAATGTGTATCCGTGACCGTATCCGGAGCGTACGTTCATCTCGCCGTCACGTGAGTAACCCTCCTCATAACTGGGCTTGCTGCGCTGCCAGCCTATCATGGCGTCACTCTGCGGAGTAAGGAATGTGGTGGTACCGTCGGGGAAACGGAATCCGGTATTCTCAAACAGCACGCGTGTGCTGGCACGCTGACGTGGCTTGGGGATATTGTAGCGTATGGCTATGTCATTGTCGCTTACACGGGACTCAAACTCAATTGTCTCACGTGCGGCATTCCTCAATACCACTACCGATGCATTATATGCATGGCTTACATGAGCGGTCTTGATACGGTCCATGGTATAATCCACCTTGGAGCTCTCTGTACGGCACTCAACAAGACTCAGGTTCTTTGTAAAATCACCGTTTCCGGCCTCTCTACCCTGTGGCAGCCCCTCAAGAGTGGGTTTTGAGCCCAGGTCAAGCATTATACCGATAGGTGAATCCTCCAGCATCTGCTTTCCGTCATAAGCGACGGAGTATGTAGGATTCTCTGTTCCGGTCAGATTGAATGATACTACAAGACGGCCGTCAGGACTCTTTAGGTCAGCCACGCCTGCATTCTCCTGGGCGTATGCGACTGAACAGCCCAGCAGCAACGCGATAACAATACTCTTTTTCATGTTCATTTGGTTGTGTAAGTACTCTGTATTTTATTGATTGATATAGAAAAGTCAGAACATACGGAAACTTAGGCGGAGAGTCAGTTGCGGATAAATAGGATACTTGTCTACATACTCCAGAATCTCCTTGGCGTCATTGCCCAGACCATCGGCTGCATCAATTATTGAGCCGACCTCCCTGTCCTGGCAGTACAGTACGGAGTTGTGATATATCATTGCACCCAATTCAAACTGCAGTCCGACAATCTTGTTAGGGACACAACGGCCCAATCCCATGCCGACATAATATTTGAGCGGATCCATCATGAAGTCGGCTTCCATGTAACCGCAACCATCCTTCTCAACGACGGGATATTTCTCCTCACCGATGGTAATTGATATATCATAGTCATCATTTCCTGTCTTTTCACGGAGTTCCTGCAGGGCTGCCCAGTCATTCTCGGTAGTATTTCCGCTTATCTTCAGGAACGGTTCATCCTGATTTCCGGAAGGGGTATAATAAACACCTCCTGCCAGATAAAAACGACCCGAAACGAAAGGATACCAGTTTATCATTGCCTTATAGTTGGTCAGTCCCATCTGAAGTCCGGCATTTATAACAGCCTCATCCCCAAACTTATTCTGGAAATGCAGTAGCGGATCATATTGTTCCTGAGTCTTCTTGAGTTCCTCTGTGTCTATATTGATATTGGTATTTACCAAATCGCCCGAAGGCACCCAGTTATAACCAGCCTTAAAGACTATGTGTTTCTGGACAGGCACGGCCAGTTCAACACCAAAACCGTGAAGTCCGGCCTCCACTCCCACTGAAAGATGTCGCAATGGTTCCATGTTATCCTGTCCCGATACGCCCAATGCAACAAAGGTTACCAGCACTGTTGAAAATAATTTTCTCATAATTAAGTCAGTAAAAATCCGTCATATCAGATTGCAAATGTAAACCAAATATGCTCTACTTGAAAATAAATCCGGAATTAATTACGTAACTTTGCAGCGACAATGGCCCCGTAGCTCAGTTGAATAGAGCGTCAGATTCCGGTTCTGCAGGTC
>CADCLI010000041.1 GCA_902802285.1 uncultured Bacteroidales bacterium | reverse complement strand
ATCGAAAGCTCCGCCGTCATGACCGTGTTATCCGACGGGGTGAACACGGCTTTTACTCCGTCGGACACCATTTTATCTATAAGCAGACCGATCTCGGACGTGTTCGTTCCCGTGTATTCCTTGATTTCAACACCCTTTTGTGTCAGATATTCGCGGATCCGGTATTTGTCCACGCACTGTGTGATCACAGGGTTGTGATAATAGCGCTTAAGTTTCAGATACTGCAGTTTTTCGTTAAAGCTCTTCGGCTGATCAAGATCCGGTTCGCGGCCAAAGGTACTCAAAAAGATCTTCCGGCTCTGCAGCTCGGGATCGGTTGCGGCAGTATGTTCTGCTTTTTTCTATAAATGCAGCCAGTTCTTTCTCTGCATTTCCCAATTCTACGCCGTGGCCTACAAGAACAAGCGGCTTTTTTGCGCTGTCTATAAGCTGTATGGCATCGTTTATCTGGCTCTCAATAGGATCGGGAGACGGGATATAGCTGCGAACGTAGTCTATCTTGGCGGGCTTAAAGTCTATCTGCTGCATCTGGGCGGTCTTGGTAAAGTCAAGCACCACGGGACCCGGACGGCCAGAGCCTGCAATATAGAATGCGCGTGCCACTGCCCAGGGGATATCCTGCGCGCGGCGAATCTGATAGCTCCACTTGGTGATAGGCTGTGTAACGCCTACCAGGTCAATCTCCTGAAAAGCATCGGTACCAAGGGCATCGGTTCCTACCTGACCGGCTATCACAACTATGGGAGTGCTGTCCAGCATGGCATCACTTATGCCGGTTATGGTGTTGGTGGCTCCCGGACCGCTGGTAACTATAGCCACACCCGTACGGCCCGATACGCGGGCGTAACCCTGTGCGGCGTGTGTGGCACCCTGCTCATGACGTACCAGAATCTGCTTTAGGTCCTTCTGATGGTCATACAGGGCATCGAATACCTTTATAATAGAACCTCCGGGGTATGCAAAAACGGTATTCACATTCTCGGCAAGCAATGCGCGGAGCATCGCCTCGGCTCCTGTTATCATATTACTCATAATCTTGCTTAATCTATAATCCTCACACCGCCCTTATCGGCCGAACTTACCATATTTGCGTATGCCTTGAGGCTCTTGGCTACCACGCGATTGCGTGTGAGCGGACGCATGGGACGTGCTGCCAGCTCAGCGTCACTCAGGCGTACGTTGATGCTGCGTGCGGGTATGTCTATGTCAATGATATCGCCGTCCACCACCTTTCCTATTGCACCGCCGTTGGCTGCCTCTGGTGATATGTGTCCTATGCTCAGACCAGATGTGCCGCCGCTGAACCTTCCGTCAGTAATCAGGGCGCAAGCCTTACCTAAGTGGCGTGACTTGATATAAGAGGTGGGGTAGAGCATCTCCTGCATTCCGGGACCTCCCTTGGGTCCCTCGTGAGTGATTACAACCACATCGCCGGCCACAACCTTGCCGCCCAGTATGCCATCCACGGCATCCTCCTGTGAGTCGAATACCTTGGCGGGACCTGAGAACTTCCAAATGCTCTCGTCAACGCCTGCGGTCTTTACCACGCAGCCGTCAACTGCAATGTTACCCTTAAGGATTGCCAGACCGCCGTCCTTGGTGTAGGCGTGCTGAAGGTCACGTATGCAACCCTCTGCGCGGTCAGTATCAAGAGTGCTGTATGTGCAGTCCTGTGATCCCAGCTCGTTGCTGAACTTGCGGGCGGGAGCGGTTGAGTATATGCGTTTGGCCTCAGGGTCAATATCTGCCTTGAGTATGCTGTATTTGTCAATAAGTTCTCCGTATGTCATGCCGGTCACGTTCATGGCATCGGTATGCAGCAGGCCGCCCTTGGCAAGTTCTGCCAGGATACCAAGCACACCGCCTGCGCGGCCAACATCCTGAACGTGATATTTCTGGGTGTTGGGTGCTACCTTGCAGAGGCAGGGTACCGAGCGTGACAGACGGTCAATGTCGTCCATCTTAAAGTCCACACCGGCCTCATAAGCTACAGCCAGCAGGTGCAGTATGGTATTTGTTGAGCCGCCCATGGCTATATCCAGGTTCATGGCGTTCTCAAAGTTCTTCTTCTTGGCTATGCTCAGCGGCAGAACGCTCTCATCGCCATCCTGATAATACTTGAGGGCATTCTTTACTATGAGAGCCGCTGCATCCTTCATCAGCTGTACGCGGTTCTTGTGCGTAGCCAGGATTGTGCCGTTACCGGGCAGAGCCAGACCCAGAACCTCGGTAAGGCAGTTCATGGAGTTTGCGGTGAACATACCGGAGCAGCATCCGCAACCCGGGCAGGCCGCACGCTCAATAGCCTCCACATCGGCATCCGATACGCTCTCATCGGCCGATTTTATCATGGCGTCTATAAGGTCCAGATGTGCTTTGCCCAGCTCGCCGGCCTCCATGGGGCCGCCGCTTACGAATACGGTAGGGATGTTAAGGCGCATTGTAGCCATTAGCATACCCGGAGTGATCTTGTCGCAGTTGCTGATGCAGACCAGGGCATCGGCCTTGTGGGCGTTGACCATATACTCAACGCTGTCGGCAATTATGTCGCGTGAGGGCAGCGAGTAGAGCATACCGTCGTGGCCCATTGCAATGCCGTCATCAACGGCAATGGTGTTGAACTCCGCCGCAAAGCAGCCTAAGCGCTCAATCTCCTTCTTGATTATCTGGCCGGCTTCATGAAGATGTACGTGACCCGGCACAAACTGCGTGAATGAGTTTGCAATGGCAATTATTGGCTTGCCCATCTGCTCCTTTTTCATACCGTTGGCAACCCAAAGAGCCCTGGCTCCCGCCATGCGGCGTCCTATGGTGCACTGGTCACTACGTAATGGAATCTTCATAATTCTCAATCTTTTTTGTATATATATTCAATCAAAAGCCCCTCTCCGTATGGGAGAAGGGCCTGTATGGTAAATGTCAGGATAACCTCTCCCTTAACGCGCCGGCCCTACGACCACCACGCCTACAATGAAAGATACTACTGACAGATTTTTCATATATGATTCTCAAATTGTGACTGCAAAGATACCTATTTTATATATAGGGCAAAACATTTAGAAAAAATAATCCCGTATTTATTATATTTTTACTCAACTTACACTATATTTGTGGTGTTCTTGCTGGCAAGAACAGACATAATGAGGTGTTATTGAATCATCTTCTTCAACAAATCTAGCAGTTTGTATTCCCTGAAGATGACGGCAATGGCACCACATCTTGGGTGATATTCATCTCTGTATGAGTAATGATATTTGCCTGGGTGTGGGTGCAGTTGTCTTACCCAGGGAAAGGCATGCTAGAGCCGGTTGAAGGTGTGAGACAATATGTTCCCACACCATTTTTTATATACCTCCCGTAGGGAGCTCGGGAATGTTTTTAAAAAGGACGATGTTTGGTAATAGGCGGTTTAATTCAGATTGGAAAACCAGACCTGTAAATCTTTATAAGATGAAACATACGGCAATCAAATCAGCATTCATTCGTATTGCAGCACTCTTGCTGTTCCTTATGGGACCAGTAACTGCTTCCGCCCAGTATAAGATGGTAGTACACACTGATGACGGCTTGTCATATACGTTCAATACAGAGAAGGTAAAAAGCGTATCATTCGTGTTGACTAATACAGATAATGAAGTTGATGAGGAATTTACCACAACAACGGGTAATGTCTCAGAGATAACAGATAGCTCTGCTACAATAATTGCATGGGCTATAATAGATGAAAAAATGCCAACAGATTTGAATATTGGTATAATCTTTTCTACTGCAGGTACTCCCAACAATAACAATGGTACATGGATGACTGTAAATCCGTCAAGCATAGGAATTGACGGTAAGTATATTATAAAACTAACAGACTTGGCTCCATCAACAACCTATTATTATCGCTCATTTATATGTCAAAGCGGAGTTTGGCATTATGGTGATGTTAAGGAATTCACCACTATGGGAAAGGTCCAGGATTCCACTCCAGGAGGCAACGAGGGCATTGGTGGCGGCCAGTATGATTGATTTTTATTATTCAAAATAATGTAGAACCAAGGTGTTCCGCCAGATTAAAGGGTCTTGTCTGTACGGATGCCAATAATAACAAAGACTCTCCATAATAACTATGAAGAAAAAAAGTTATACAAAACCTGAAACGAATGAAGTCAAAATCACTCTTTCGCCCACAATTCTTCTTTCAAGTCCTCCACCTGGAGGTAGTGAGGGTATTGGTGGCGGCTTTTGGGACTAATTTAAAATATAAATATGTTATTATGAAAAAAGAATTATTGTTTAAGGGTTTGTTAATCCTGTCATTTATTTCTTGCAACAATAATGATGTTGCTGTTCTGGAAAATGATTCTATCACAGATGGTGCTGAACTGGTTGTCAGGGCTGTAATGGGAGATGATAATGCTACAAAAACAGCTGTCCAGTCAAATGGTACTGATATCTATTGGACTCCGGGTGACGCTATAAATCTGTTCTATGGTAATTATTCATCCGGTCAATTCACCACATCAATAACCAGTCCTGCTGCTACGGCTGATTTTACCGGTACTATTTCAGCAGTAACCGGAACAATTGAGGCTACTGGTGCTCCTCGTTCTTTCTGGGGGGTTTATCCATATAACGCGTCAAACTCCTGCGACGGCAGCGGAGTGATTTTATAATGTCGGAAGCTGGTTTATATTTTCAGTCTCTCGCAACGATATAGCTTCAGTCACTTTAAATGGAAACAATTCTGAAACTCTTGTCGGAAAGGTTAGCGTTACTATGGAAAATTCCCGTCCTAAGGTAACCGGCGTCACTAACGGAAGCACTGAAATAACAATGACACCCACAGACAGTGTTTGTTTCAAAGTGGGAAAGTATTACTATATGGTTCTGATTCCCCAAACATTAGATGACGGATACAGTTTGACAATGGTCACATCCGAAGGTTCTTCAGCAACATGTGTTGTAACTGGTGAAAAGGAATTTAGTCGTTCCAATGCTCGTGGCAAACTTTTGGCTGACAAGGGACTGTCATTCCCTGAAATAATTTACGTAGACCTTGGTCTTAGCGTAAAGTGGGCAAAATACAATATTGGTGCTACCAGTCCGGAGGAATACGGTGATTTTTATGCCTGGGGTGAGATAGAGCCTTATTACAAGGCTGGTTATGCTCGGGAGAATCCGCAGGCTCACTGGAAAGATGGAAAGACATCGGGTTATGCCTGGCCCAGTTACAAATGGTGCAACGGCGAAGCAGGTTCTCTGACCAAATACTGCAGTCCTGGTGGTAATTATGGCTATAACGGATTTTACGACTACGTCACCACCTTAGAGATGAGTGATGACGTAGCCCGCCAGAAATGGGGCGGCAGCTGGCGTCTTCCTTCATCGTCGGAATTTCAAGACCTTATAGACAACTGTACTTGGACTTGGACTACCTTAAACGGTATCAATGGATATAGAGTCACGAGTAATATATCCGGTTACACCGACCGTTCCATCTTCCTCCCAGCTGCCGGGAAACGCTACTCCACTATCTTCGACGCCACATACTGCGGCTACTACTGGTCCAGAAGTCGCTACACCGAATCGCCCTTAGCGAACAGCCTCGACTTCACTTCGAAAAGCGTGAGTCGGAATCATCACGACCGCTTCGACGGTTTTTCTGTCCGGCCCGTTTGCCCGTAGGACACTATTAAAATAATCAGACAGATAGTCTATTCGTGGTTATTCAGCCGGAGAGTTTAAGTTTGAAGTTCTCCGGCTGATTGTTATTTTAAATGTAGCAGTTGATAATAAACCTAAGAAATTACGTAAGCATTCGATAAAGTACAGGTATCAATACCTAATAGTAGCAACAACAGCAGTTACATCGTACCTTTACATGTAACTACTGTTGTTTTGATGTAGTCGTACTTGATTGGTCGCTAAGGTAAGCCTAACTACAAATTCCACAACGTGTATTAAATCGAATGCTTACGTCTTTTCTTGGTTTATGCAGGAATTGAAATCAGTTCCTGACCTATGGCGTGAAGTGTTGCGTAGATTTATTTTAATGAGAAATAGTAGAAGTAGGTAAATATGCTTATCAGAGAAAGAGTACAAAGGTATTAATAAAGGAAACCGAACAGCCATAGTGGAATTCGGTTACCATGACCTATTTCCGTGTCATCTATGGCCAAGTAACTGTCTGGTAAATCTGCAATCTGATCAAATGTTTTTCCTTTGCCCCCCACTTCAAACAGGTATTTGTCATTAATCATGAAATCTCCTTTTGGGGGATAAGTGACCTCCTGGTTCGCCTTGAGTTGATTGCAGAAGAATGTTTCCCGTTCGTTTCCCTTATCAATAATAGGACAGAGAGCGTGCATTAAGTTCGTATTGCCTAAGAATATCTTATCCGGCTTGGTCAATGATTTATAGTTTTTTGCCTTTGACGTAAGAAGTCCAAGCACTTGGGCTTTCTCCAGGGCATAAAGCATTCTTAGCCCTAATTCATTGTCAGTGGACAGTTGTCGCCACAACTCAGACATTTTAGGCTCAAACGGGACATGCTCGCTGATAATCATGAGTAGTTTCTTTACCTTTTGAAGCGTATCAAATGTTACTTTTTCAACGGCTGGCAAATCTGAATCTATAACCACGGTAACAGTTTCACGAAGGCGTGTGGGAAAGTCTTCAATTGATTCCGTTTTTATGGTTGCAACCATAAATTTTGCTTTTTTTTTATGGTTACAACATAAGATCTGGCATGTACAAAAGGGAAGTCTGAAATGACAATATTATGTAGGAATTGAAATCAGCTCTTGCCCGATAGCATGAAGAGTGGCGTAGATTTGTGCTAAGCGTTCTTTTGAGGGTTTCTTTGTGCCGCTTATGTATTGTGCAAAAAGGCTCTGGGATATGCCCATTCTACGGGCTATGGCTGATGCGTTAAGTTCAGGGTGAGCCATAAATAAACGATATAGTTCTGTGTGATTCTTGGGTTGGAAGAAGCCTTCAAAACTAAGGTCTTCATCAATGTCTTGCCAGTTTATGCCAAAATCATCGGCCTTATAGTTTGCTCTCTGCTCCGGCGATGCATATTTCAACCGTGGGTATTCTGCAAAATACTCACAAGCTTCACGACCATCTTTGGAGCGAATCCATACGGCGTCATCTGTAAGCCATATTTTTTCAATTTCAATCATTGCTTTTGTCCTTGTTAAAATATCTGTTCCAGTGTTCTGCTATTACCTCCTGGTTATCCTCTATAATGGATTCTATTATCTTTAATTCCGAGGGCTTAAACCCATGATTATCCACTAGACTGACGGGAAAGATTGAATACTTTGCTTTTGCTCCCCCTTTCAGTACATGGATGTGAATAGGGTTGTGCTTTCTTTATATCTTTTGTGGAATAGTTTTTTATAACACAAGTTTGTGTAACACAACATTGTGTAACACAAGTTTGTGTATTCAAAAATAATATCATATTTTTGCTGAAAATTAGATTGTTATGGAGAAGCCTTTTGTTTTTGGAGTGCCAGCTGATAATGTACATTTTATTGGCAGAGAGACTGAGATTGAACGCTTGTCGGCCAATATGAGATATGGAATAAACACTGTTCTGATGTCTCCACGACGTTGGGGAAAAACATCGTTGGTGAATAAGGTGGCCGAATCATTTTCTAGTGATAAAGAACGGATAATAGTAAGGATGGACTTATTTGCATGTAGAAGTGAATATGATTTTTATAACGTTTTCTCCAGCGAGTTACTTAAACAGACCGCATCTAAGATTGATGAATGGAAGAAAATAGCCAAAGGCTTTATAGAGAGATTGACTCCTAAGATTTCGGTAAATCCGGACCATACAGCAGAATATTCTGTCTCACTTGGCATTACTCCTAAAACGCATACTCCACAGGAAATCCTGTCTTTACCACAGATGATAGCTGAGCGTAAAAAATGTGACATAATAATATGTATTGATGAGTTCCAACAGATAGGGGAGTTCCCGGATTCCTTGAATGTCCAAAAAAAACTGAGAACGGCATGGCAAGGACAGAAGAGTGTAAGTTATTGTCTTTATGGTAGTAAGATGCACATGATGATGAAACTCTTTCAGAAAAAGAGCTATCCGTTTTATCGTTTTGGAGAAATATTGAATCTTAAACCTATACCGTTGGAAACCTGGATTCCCTACATAAAAAGCCGATTCGATGCATTTGGAAAAAGTATAAGCGATTCCATGATTGAACGTATATGCCAGACTGTTGAATATCAGGCATCATACGTTCAGCAACTTGCATATTCCATACTACTCTTAACAGAGCGTGACGCAACTGAAGCCACTTTTAATGCCGGCGTAGATGATCTTGTTTCACAGAACTCCGGAACGTTCATTGAACAGACTCAATCACTTACAAGTTATCAGCTTAATTTCATACGGGCAGTTATTGATGGCGTAAGTCAGGGATTCGGCGAGTCATCGGTAAGAAATGAGTATAATTTAGGCTCACCGTCAAATATTGCAAGGCTTAAACAGGCTCTGATTGACAAGGAACTGATTGAACAGACCGAAACCGGAATAATAATAGGTGACCCAGTGCTCAGATTGTGGCTAAGCAATCTATTGAAATAAAGGAAAAATAACTACTTTTGCATTTCGGCACGATTTTTGCCATTGAATACAAAGTAGTAACAAATAGAAAAACCGCATAATGGGATTTAACGAATTTATTGGTAAGCTGTTCGGAAACAAGCAGACCCGCGACATCAAGGAGATTCAGCCGTGGGTGGAGAAGATCAAGGCAGCTTACCCCAAGTATGAGAAACTTTCCAATGATGAGCTTCGCGCCGCAACACAGCAGATCAAGCAGAAGGTGCGTGATTTTGTCATACCTGAGAAAAAACGTATTGAGGAACTTAAGGCTAAGGTTGAAAAGACAGAACTAGAGGAAAGAGAGCCTCTGTTCAACCAGATAGATAAATTGGAAAAGGAGGTCCTGGACCGCTATGAAGTGGTTCTTGATGAGGTCCTGCCCGATGTATTCGCAATAGTAAAGGATACAGCACGCCGATTCACCGAGAATGCTCAGGTAGAGGTGACAGCAACTGATTTTGACCGCAACCTGGCCGCCACACATGACTTTGTTGTCATAGACGGAGACAAGGCCCTGTGGCAGCAGCACTGGGTAGCCGGCGGTAACGATACCGTATGGAACATGATCCATTACGATGTACAGTTGTTCGGTGGCGTGGTACTGCATAAGGGTAAGATTGCCGAGATGGCTACCGGTGAAGGTAAGACCCTTGTGGCAACCCTTCCGGTATTCCTTAACGCCCTGACAGGCAACGGCGTACACGTGGTTACAGTGAACGATTACCTGGCCAAGCGTGATGCCGAGTGGATGGGTCCGCTCTATATGTTCCACGGACTTTCTGTTGACTGCATCGACAAGCATCAGCCCAACTCAGAGGCCCGCCGTAACGCATACCGTGCCGATATCACATTCGGTACCAACAATGAGTTCGGTTTTGACTATCTGCGTGACAATATGGCCGGCCATCCCAATGAGCTGGTACAGCGCGGACACAACTACGCTATCGTGGATGAGGTTGACTCGGTGCTTATTGATGATGCCCGTACACCTCTTATCATATCAGGTCCCGTACCCAAGGGCGATGACCAGCAGTTTGAGCAGCTCAGACCCCAGGTGGAGCAGCTCTTTGAGGCCCAGAAGCGTCTGGCCACACAGTATCTGGCCGATGCCCGCAAGAAGGTGCACTCCGAGAATCAGGATGAGGTGAACGAGGGATTCCTCTCACTCTTCCGCAGCTTCAAGGCCCTGCCCAAGAACAAGGCTCTGATAAAGTTCCTGAGTGAGCCGGGTATCAAGGTAGGCCTTCAGAAGACCGAGGAGATCTACATGGAGCAGCAGAACAAGCGTATGCCCGAGGCTGTAGAGCCGCTGTACTTTGTGATAGATGAGAAACTTAACAGCGTTGACCTGACCGATAAGGGCGTGGAGCTGATAAGCGGCACCAACAAGGACCCCGAGTTCTTTGTGCTGCCCGATATAGCAAGCCAGCTCTCTGAACTGGAGAATGAGACTGACCTCACTCAGGAGGAGCGTCTGGCCAAGAAAGACGAGCTGCTTACCAACTACGCCGTCAAGAGCGAGCGTATACATACCATCAACCAGCTGCTCAAGGCCTATTGCATGTTTGAGCGCGATGTTGATTATATAGTGACCGAGGACGGCAAGGTCAAGATTGTGGATGAGCAGACCGGCCGTATCATGGAGGGCCGCCGCTGGAGTGACGGACTGCACCAGGCTGTCGAGGCCAAGGAGCGCGTCAACATTGAGGCCGCTACCCAGACATTTGCCACCATCACCCTGCAGAACTACTTCCGCATGTACCACAAGCTGGCCGGTATGACCGGTACGGCCGAGACCGAGGCAGGTGAGTTCTGGGATATATACAAGCTGGATGTGGTGGTAATCCCCACCAACAAGCCCATAGCCCGTATAGACCAGAATGACCGCATATACAAGACCAAGCGTGAAAAATACAAGGCCGTAATCGAGGAGATTGTACGACTGGTCGAGGCTGGTCGTCCGGTATTGGTTGGTACCACATCGGTCGAGATAAGCGAGCAGTTGAGCCGAATGCTTACCATGCGTAAGATAGAGCATAACGTGCTGAACGCCAAACTGCACCAGAAAGAGGCCGATATAGTGGCCAAAGCCGGTCAGAAGAGCATAGTTACCATTGCCACCAACATGGCAGGCCGTGGTACCGATATCAAACTTTCGCCCGAGGTTCGTGCCGCAGGCGGTCTTGCCATAGTAGGTACGGAGCGTCATGAGAGCCGCCGTGTGGACCGTCAGCTGCGTGGTCGTGCAGGCCGTCAGGGTGATCCTGGTTCATCGGTATTCTTTATCTCACTTGAGGATAACCTGATGCGTCTGTTCGGATCAGACCGTATAGCTCCGCTTATGGACAAGCTGGGCCTGCAGGAGGACGAGATGATTGAGAACAGTTTCATCACCAAGCGCATAGAGCAGGCACAGAAGAAAGTTGAGGAGAACCATTTCGGTATCCGTAAGCGCCTGCTGGAGTACGATGACGTGATGAACAAGCAGCGTACCGTAATCTATGAGAAGCGCCGTCACGCCCTGATTGGTGAGCGCATAGGTATGGATATAGCCAATATGATCTGGGACCGCTCCGCCGGTGCAGCCGAGAACTGCGCCGACTATGAGAGCCTGCAGATGGAGGCATTCCGCGTGCTGGCCATAGAGCTTCCGTTTACAGAGGAGGAGTTTTCCAAGATGAAGCAGGATGAGGTGTCCGAGCGCATATTCAATGCCGCAATGGACAACTTCAAGCGCAAGTGCGAGCGAATGGCCCAGATTGTGAATCCTGTCATAAAGAGAGTGTTTGAGGAGCAGGGAGACCGCTATGAGAACATCCTGATCCCTATCACCGATGGCCGTCGCGTATATCAGATACCGTGCAACCTTAAGGAGGCATATGACAGCGAGGGCAAGAGCGTAGTGACAGCTTTCCAGAAAGCTATCCTGCTCCATACCATCGATGAGTGCTGGAAGGAGAACCTGCGTGAACTGGATGAGCTGAAGCACTCCGTACAGAACGCCAGCTATGAGCAGAAAGACCCGTTGCTGATATTCAAGCTGGAGTCTGTGACCCTGTTTGACAACATGGTCAACAAGATGAATGACCAGACCGTATCCATACTGATGCGCGGCCAGATTCCGGAGCCCGATCCCAATCAGGTTCGTGAGGCTCCTGCCCAGAACCGTCAGCAGCGTCGTCAGTATCAGGAGAACCGCACCGATATGAGTGATCCCAACCAGCGTGCGGCAGCAGCCCGCGATACACGTCAGCAGGTACGTGAGCCCATCCGCGTAGACAAGACTCCGGGCCGTAACGACCCGTGCCCGTGCGGAAGCGGCAAGAAGTTCAAGAACTGCCACGGTCAGGGATTGTAAACAATATAACCAACATACAGCTATGAGACTGAGCGAATCATCATTCCAGGGAATCAAGGCACTCATTGTAGATGCATTGAAAGAGTTTCAGCGTCCGCAGGAACAGTCGGTGGTGACCGATATCCACATTATGCCCATCCGTGAGACGGGCGAGGTAACCGTAAGTGATGATGACCGCGACCTGGCTACCACACAGCTCCCGGACTTGGCCGAAATCCCCGAGGATATATTCTATGAGGTGATGGAGAAGGCCCTGCGCCGCATCCTAAGGGACATAGATGAGGTCCAGCCTCTGGAGAGTCTGGCCATCTGGAAACCCTTCTCATTCGTGCTGGTGGACGATGACCGTGAGACCGTAGCCGAACTGATGCTCTTTGACGATGACAACACCCTGCTCAGTCAAAGCCTTATGCAAGGTCTTGATGAGGAACTTGACTCATTTCTCAAGGACCTGCTGGCCGAATAACATAGGCTATAAATACCTTACATTCATTAATCTCAATAGTATTATTATGAAGAAAAGAATTGCTTGTTTGTTTGCAGTAACAGCTATGCTGTCATTTGCAGGATTGTCTGCTCAGGAAAGAGGTTTTTATCTGGTGGCCGACGGGTCGTACGGCTTTAACGGTCAGTACGGATATGACTCCAACGATAGGGATTATGTCCAGGTAAGGACAAGTGGAGACATCAAATGGCGAGAGCCCTACAGGAACAATTCAGACTGGAAGGCTTCTGTCGGAACCGGATTCATGTTCGGCGACAAGGGACAAGGCGCCAGGTTTGCCATAGAGCTTGGTGTAGGCCTGGGAGGCAATCTGACCAAGTACAAATACAGCAAGAGAGAAGATACTTATGATCCTGACAAACTCTATTATCCTTACACGGATCATAGAGATTCAGATGATCAAGGACACTTTAATAGCGACAATGGGTATAATACCCGTGCCAGGCTTTTGTCCGCACACATATCGCTGATACGCCGGATGAATCTGGGCGGAGGTTTCATACTGGAGCCCAGGCTGACTGCCGGTTTTGATTATGCAGTCCGGTCACATTATGGCGACGACCCGGATTATTGGTACGGCAACTTCAATACCGGAATGTACAGGATTTCCTTTACTCCGTTTGTATTGGAACACCGCTTTGACAAGAACCGCCATTTTGCAGTAATAGCAGAGTTGGGCAGCATATCATATATGCGCTGTGAAACCGAATGGGTAAAAGAGAATTATCAGGTGCTTGACGTTAATTTAAACAGATTTACCGCCGGTCTGGTGTACTATTTCAGGAAATAGGAACACGTTAGTTCCATCCTAATTTTTTGTAACTATGCAAGGTTCTGATTGTCATATTAGAGATTTAGTAAATTCTCGTATTTGCATAGTTATTATTTCATTGGCGATGCTGGTCGGTATGTCCGGATGCATTGGTGTAAGTGGCGGCAAAGCGCAAGGGCGCAGAGCCGTCACTTCGCTTATGGACAGCGCTGAGGTAATCATGAATGATGCTCCTGAACATGCTTTGGCACTTATTGACAGCATAGCCCCGGAATCTATTCATAACTGTTCTCTTAATGCCCGTTATGCACTGCTGTATAGCGAGTCTCTGTTTAAGAATTATATCAAAGCACCCAATGACTCTATAATTATGATTGCGGTGCGCTATTATTCCATAAAGAATGACCCTGTTAGGAAATTTCGTAGTTTTTATACTTTAGGTTGTATTTATAATGAACTGCAACAGTATACTCAAGCAGCTGTTGCGTTAGGACAGGCAGAACAACTAAAAGACTTGGTTGATGATGACTTCAGGATAGGGCTACTATATACCCAATTGGGTGATGTCTTTTTTAATTCATATGATTTTCATAGAGCGGAACAATATTACAGATTGGCCATGGATTATTATCATCAAGCCAGCAAGGATATCCATCGGATATACGCTTTATATGACATAGGTCGTTGTGAAATCCATTTACTCAGATATGAAGATGCTCATGAAACAATGAATGAAGTATATCTGTGGGCACAACATAACAATGACTCTAAACTATTAACAGCCAGTCTAAAGAGACTCTTGCTGTGTTCAATTCATAACATTAATGCCAAAGATGCAACAGATGAGATAGAACGTTATCTGGATATATCAGATTATCAAGACTCTGATGTCTTTACATCATTATTGATAGCAAAGTATTATATAATGACAGGCAATAAAACTCAAGCCGATTATTATTTGAATAAAAGCTGGAGTAATGCTGTCTCAATACAAGACTCAATATTATTATGGTACAACGAATCTTTGATTGACCAGCAATCAGGTCAAATAGAATCTTCGTATAATAAGTATAGAAAAGCAATCCAACTACAGAATCAGAATATCTATAAATTACTAGACCAGCCCATCCTGGGTGCCCAGAAAGATTACTTTAAGGCTTTATCAGAAACAGAATTGTTATTAGCCAACCAGAGGAAATCAAGACTGATAATTGTTTCACTACTCCTGATAGTCCTGTTGTTTCTTGCCATTATGGGTTATATCATTTTCAGGGCCAGATCCGAACAGAGAAAAAGAGATTATTTGCTGGTGATAGAAGACCTTTCTGCAAAAGAGTTTCTAAATAAGAAAAAGATAAAAGAACTCAACCAACAACTGGACGAGCAATCACTTAAGGAACTTGATGCAAATAAGAGTATTGAATTGTTAAGCCAGAAGGTCAGAACCCTGTTTCACGAGCAATTCGGACCTACAGATTTTGTCCTGACACGCTATTATGAGTTCATGTCTAACTCTGAGAGGGCCAAGCGCCTTTACAAGATCGTTGAGGAGCATTTACAGGAATTCACATCAAAAGATAATACCGCAAGAATTGATGCCCATTTAAATGAACTATACAATCAGATCATGAAAGACATAACAGACAGCTCCGTCAGTCTTTCCGAAAAAGAGGTTAACGTTTTCAGATTTTTAATAGCAGGTCTATCGGCTAAATCTATCGCAACGTTGCTGGACTGTTCAAAGGATTCAATATACAAGACCAGGGATAGGGCGCTTCTGAAAATTGAGGAAACAGACCTTAGGCTATATTGTAAGCTGTGTAAGGTTTTAAAAATCAAATAGTTACAATTGGCATCTGCGCAAACCATTGATAATCAGCGACTTAGATTTGTCCAAAAATTCTCTGAATCAATACCATGCAAGTGACTTATTTGTAGTGAGTTACGCCTATCTCGTGTCCAATTATGATTAGGCAAATAATTTGGACAAGAATGAATATGCAGATATATTTGCCATAAATAAAACACTACATTATTATGAAAAAAAGGACTTTATTATTATTAGCTTTAACCGCTTGTTTCTCTTGTTTTAACCTCAATGCGAGTTGCCCTCCGCCGGATGAGGGTGAGCCTATAGTAATTCAAGATAAGGATATCTTACATCCGCGCACAATTGTACCCGATTGTTATTATCTGGATGGCTATGTTTATATAATATGTAATAACAATATAACCTCCATCAGCGGTATAGTTACTCGTCTCAGTGACAACGCTCAGTGGAGCAACTGTTGCAATGGCAGCACTCTTCAGATTGCTGTATCTACTGATATAGGCTCCTATCAGCTGACTTTTTCACTTTCAGATGGCAGTTCCTACTGTGGAGAATATGAGTTAGCACTTTGATAGGCATTGTGTTACCAACAAATAATTAATTATGAAGAAGATAAGCCGGAAGGTAGTGCTAATACTGTTCACTTCGTTTTTAGGCATGTGTGCTACAGCAGTCTATGCTGACCGCATACAATATAGTTATGATGCTTCTGGCAACCGCACAAGTATGCAGGTCATATCGCTGCGCGGGACAGAAAGCAGTTCAGACAGTATCAATAACTCAAGGCGTCATAACCTTACAGATCATATCATAACCATTTATCCAAACCCAACTGAAGGGGAACTAAAGGTGGAGATAAGCAGTTTTGAAACCGTTGGGAAAGCATCGGTTGCTGTATATAGTAATATAGGTAACGTGGTATACTATAATGCTGAGCCCACAGCCATAAATGAAATAAGCCTATCTTCGTGTGCCGATGGCATGTATTTGTTGGTGATAATGATAGACGGAGAAACAAATGTTTGGAAAGTAATCAAGATCTAAAAAGAGTTCTATGAAAACACTACGTTCAGCAATAGTATATGCATTCTGCCTATTGCCGTTAAAAGCTTACTCTCTGGAACCGGTAGGCGGCATGGGTGGTACATTTGGCGTTTCAGCTACGGGCGGGGCTACTTATAGCATACCCATAGATGTCCCTCAAGGAGTGGGCGGCTTGCAGCCACAGCTCT
>CADCLI010000040.1 GCA_902802285.1 uncultured Bacteroidales bacterium | reverse complement strand
CTTTTGATGGCGGGAAAAACCTATCGATCAAGCTGCCGGAGAACTTCTATCACGGGCTGGTGCTGGGGCTGCTGGTGGAAAACAGCCGGGATTATGTGATAACATCCAACCGGGAAAGCGGCTATGGCCGTTATGACGTGGTGATGGAACCAAAGGATATCAGGAAACCGGCAGGAATCCTGGAATTCAAAGTCCTGAATGCCCGGCGTGGGGAGAAGACCCTCGAGGATACTGTGGAAAATGCATTGAAGCAGATAGAGGAGAAACGATACGAAGCGGATCTGATAGACAGGGGCATTCCGGAAGAAAACATTCTGAAGTACGGGTTCGCATTTCATGGAAAGGATTGCCTGATCCGAAAAAAGTGAGCAAATATCATTGACGGCGGATTTTCAACAGTGAACAATGAACATGGCTGATAGGTACAAATATTTTTTGAGTTGTATTGTTTACAAATACGTGTTCTGTTCATACAATGGAAATGTATCAGACAACCCGAGCATTGAATCGAGGTATAAGAGTGATGAATCAAGCAAAACTGTATTTTGTCGTTGGCAGCCAGGATCTGTATGGGGATGAGTGCCTGAAGCAGGTGGCAGAGGACGCTAAGAAGATGGCGACATTTCTCGATGAGAAGATCGGGGATGTGGCACATGTTGAGCTTCTTCCGACAGTTGAGACTTCCGAGCTGTGCATTGAGGACATGAGAAAAGTGGAGAGCGATGACGACTGCATCGGCGTGATCACCTGGATGCACACCTTTTCTCCTGCGAAGATGTGGATTAAGGGCCTTCAGATTCTGAGAAAACCGCTTCTTCATCTTCATACCCAGGCAAATGAGTTCCTGCCGTATGATACCATTGACATGGACTTCATGAACCTGAACCAGGCGGCGCACGGGGACAGAGAATACGGATTCATCCTTGCCCGCATGGGAATCCCGCATCAGGTTGTGGCAGGATACTATGAGCATGAAGATGTTGTGGCTGACATCCGCAAGTTTGCCGAGGTCGCGAAGGCGATTGCTTTCTCCAGAAGCCTGAAGGTTGCAGCGTTCGGCAACAACATGCGTGAGGTTGCCGTGACGGACGGCGACCGTGTTGAGACCCAGATCTGCTACGGCTGGGAGACCAATTACTATGCGCTGGGGGATCTGGTCAAGATTGCCGATCAGGTGACAGAAGAAGAGATCGACAAGAAGATGGAGGAGTATACCTCCCGTTATACAATGAAGACAGACCGGATTGATGCGGTGCGCGAGCAGGCGAAGTATGAAGTTGCTTTGGAGAAATTCCTCGAAAAGAACGGGATCGGCGCTTTCACGGATACCTTCCAGGATCTGTACGGACTGAAGCAGCTTCCGGGTATTGCGTGCCAGAACCTGATGGGAAAAGGAATCGGTTTCGGACCGGAAGGCGACTATAAGATCGCTGCATTTTCTGCCGTACTGATGAAGATGGCTGAGAACAGAGAGGGAAGCACCGGCTTCATCGAGGATTACACCTATGATCTGACGAAGGGACAGGAGCTGGAGCTTGCGTCTCATATGCTCGAGGTTCCGGTGAGCTTCGCGGCAAACAAGCCGGTCATCGATGCCGGAGATGCCATTCAGGTGACACTGGTTGACATGGGCGATCATTTCCGCATTATCTGCGCGGATATCGAGCTGGTGAAGCAGCCGAAGGTGATGCCGAATCTTCCGGTGGCAAGGATCATGTACCGCCATAAGCCGAACTTCAGAATCGGAACGGCAGCGTGGTGCTATGCCGGCGGCGCGCATCACTCCGTGGTATCGACTTCCCTGACCAAGGAAGACATTGCCAATTTTGCGCGGTTTACCGGAACAGAGCTGGTGATCATAGACGAGAATACGACAGAAGCGGATCTTCTGAAGTTCTGCGGAAGGAAGTTCTGAAAAGGCTTGCGCTTTGATCTTTGTTGACAAGCGGAACGGATAACGTTTAAACTCAATATTGCAGTTGTATCAGGCTGCAGCGAATCCTCTGCCGGAAGCAGAAGGACTCGCTGCAGTTTTTGGAGAAGGAGCCAGATTTTGTTCTCGGTTTCGAGTCTGAAAGACGAAGAAACGAGATTACAAAATCGGCATCCGTAAGCAGTAAGTCAACTTCCAAAACAGTGTTATGGGAGGAGGAGGAAAAGACATGGCAAATCTGGAAGAACTGCAGAAAAAGATTGCTTCTGTCAGGAAGGCAATCCAATCGGAGTCCAGCGGTCTGTCGGATTCTAAGACAGTCTATGAGCTGAGAAAGTCATTTCTTGACAAGGCCGGCAGAGTCGGGCAGCTGATGAAGTACATGAAGGAGGTTGACCCTTCACAGAGAGCCGAGTTCGGCAAGAACGTCAAGCCCGATGTAACCGTGCTTGGCGACTGCCGCCTTACTCTAAAGCTCATAACCGAGCGTATGGCCAAGGCCAGCCACAAGGAGTGGATTGAGAGTTTCAAGCCTCTTGACAAGGAGGAGTATGACAAGGTTATTGACAGCGCTATACATCCAGCCGACGGTCCGCTCAAGATGGGCGAGGTTGTAACTGCCGTGAGCGATGCAGCTCCTCAGGACGCCGTTCTGGTAAATGACGTAGGCCTTAACCAGATGTTCTCATCCCGTTATTTCAGGTACCGCACACCGCGCAGCATAGTGACATCGGGCGGACTGGGCACAATGGGATTCTGCATGCCAGCAGCCATAGGCGCCACATTCGGAGCTCCGGAGCGCACAGTTTTGGCATTTATGGGCGACGGAGGTTTCCAGATGAACATCCAGGAACTGGGTACAATCATGCAGACACAGGCTCCGGTCAAGATGATCCTGATGAACAACACCTATCTGGGTAACGTACGTCAGTGGCAGCAGATGATGTTCAATAGCCGATACTCATGCACCCACATGATGAATCCGGACTACAGCAAGATAGCAGCCGCATACGGAATACCCTATCGTCTGGTAACAGACCGCAAGGATCTGAAATCGGCTGTTGATGAGATGCTTAAGACCAAAGGCGCATTCCTTCTGGAGACCGCCGTTATGGACGAGGAAAACGTTATGCCTATGATCAAGCCGGGCAGTCCGGTTGATAAGATGATTTTTGAAATATAACTTTGGCTTTAGCATTGGCCTTGGCTACCATCCGGTGCGTTATAATAAGCCCGAGAATAGCCAAAGCCAAAGCCAACGCCAACGCCAACGTTTAAAAAATGGAGAACGAAAAGAGACTTTACACGCTGATAGTTCACTCAGAGAACATAGCCGGTATCCTGAATCAGGTTACCGCAGTGTTCACGCGCCGTCAGGTCAACATTGAGAGCCTGAACGTATCGGCATCGTCAATACCGGGCGTACACCGCTATACCATAACCGCTATGGCCGACAAGGAGACCATAGTCAAGATTGTGGACCAGATTGAGAAGAAGGTGGATGTGCTGCAGTGCCAATATTTTACCGACAATGAGATATTCATGCAGGAGGTGGCATTATATAAGGTGGTAACCAGTGTGCTCACCGAGAACCCCGAAATGTCCAAGATAATACGCCGCTACGGTGCCAAGCTGATTGAGGTCAACTCCACATTCTCTGTAATCGAGAAGAGCGGACTGACCGAGGATATAATTGCACTGAACCATGAGCTTACAGCCCAGGGCGGCATGCTGCAGTTTGTAAGTTCGGGCCGCGTGGCAATAACCCGCGCCCGCATTGAGCACGTAAACGAGTATCTGGACAAGATGGAGGCCCGTTACGGCAAGAAATAATAACAGTAACTTTTTAAATACTACACAAAACTATGAAAATGAATTTCGGAGGTGTCATCGAAGAGGTTATGACACGTGAGGAGTTCCCGCTGGAGAAAGCCCGCGAGATACTCAAGAATGAGACAATCGCAGTTATAGGTTACGGCGTTCAGGGTCCCGGTCAGGCTTGCAACCTGCGCGACAACGGTTTCAACGTAATAGTTGGCCAGCGTCAGGGCAAGACATTTGAGAAAGCTGTTGCCGACGGTTGGGTTCCCGGCAAGACCCTGTTCTCTATCGAGGAGGCTGCCCAGAAGGGTACAATCATCTGCATGCTTCTGTCCGATGCCGCTCAGATGCAGCAGTGGCCCAACATCAAGCCTTACCTGACCGCAGGCAAGACTCTCTATTTCTCACACGGATTCGCCATCACATGGAATGACCGCACAGGCGTTGTTCCCCCCAAGGATATCGATGTTATCATGGTTGCTCCTAAGGGCTCGGGTACATCACTGCGTACTATGTTCCTCGAAGGCCGCGGCCTGAACAGCTCTTATGCTGTTTATCAGGATGCATCAGGCCATGCTCTTGACAAGGTTCTGGCATTCGGTATCGGTATAGGTTCAGGTTACCTGTTTGAGACCACATTCGTACGCGAGGCCACATCCGACCTTACCGGTGAGCGCGGTTCACTGATGGGTGCCATACAGGGTCTGCTGCTGGCTCAGTATGAGGTTCTGCGTGAGAACGGCCACACTCCCAGTGAGGCTTTCAACGAGACTGTCGAGGAACTTACCCAGTCACTCATGCCTCTGTTCGCACAGAAGGGTATGGACTGGATGTACGCCAACTGCTCAACTACTGCACAGCGCGGTGCTTTGGACTGGATGGGCCCGTTCCACGATGCCATCAAGCCCGTTGTACAAAAACTCTATGCAAGCGTAAAGAGCGGCCATGAGGCTCAGATATCAATTGACAGCAACTCAAAGCCCGGCTACCGTGAGGGTCTTGAGAAGGAGCTGGCTGCCCTGCGCGACAGCGAGATGTGGCAGACCGGTGCAGTTGTCCGCAAACTCCGTCCCGAGAACAACTGATAGAGATATCAATCGGGAATAAAAAAATCCTCGCGAAACTTTTCCGCGAGGATTTTTTATTATTGGTGACCTTTTGATCAGAAGAACTTGTAGCGGTTGTCAACTACCTTTGCCTGATAGTAGAGCTCTTCCAGAATCTGACCGCTAATACGGCTTGAAGACATACTGCGGGTACGGGTAGATTCCGCCTTTTCATCATATTCAACAGAGTAAGAATCATCACTGATTTTTTCTGCCACGAATACGCAGTTCTCACCCTTCATGGGAGCGGTGAGTTCATTCTTCTCAAGATTGAAAACGCTGGGGCCGATAGTAGACTCATTGGCAAAAAGTGATGAAACGAATGCGTCATTGTTGAAATTGACAAATCTGATAGTATCAACTACGACACCTTCAACAGACTTTAGTTCATCAATGCTCTTTCCTGCAAATTCAGCCTTGAGCAGATCATACTTCTTATCGTTGATAGCCTTGAGTGAAAGAGTTGTGGCAGCATCCTCAATACTGCGAGTGC
This sequence comes from uncultured Bacteroidales bacterium, assembly GCA_902802285.1. Taxonomy (GTDB): domain Bacteria; phylum Bacteroidota; class Bacteroidia; order Bacteroidales; family Bacteroidaceae; genus Colenecus. Next base: position 8,406 of record CADCLI010000040.1, on the reverse strand, counting down.
CGCGCGGATGAATCTTTTCTACGCCGACTACAAGCAGATGGTCATTTTTATTGCCAACTTCATAAAGACGTGAAACCTCACCCTCCTTTGCTTCAAATGCCCAACGGATTGCTTCGGCAGACTTGGCTACACCTCCTATGGTATGGTTGTAGTTCTGGAATCCGGGATAGGAGAGCAGACGGTAATCTGAATCCTCGGCATTCTCCTTAAGCTGATCAACGGTGGTGTTAAGTGAAAGGAATGCGTTCAGTTCATTATAGGCCTTGTTGCTGGTCTCCTCACTGAATTCAACGGGACGCTTGACAATTGCAAGGTCATACTTGGTCAAAGGTGTCTTGACATCAACCACCTTGAGTACAATGAATACATTGCTTAACTTAAGGCTTGCGACCTCACCTTTTTTCATGCTGTTTAGTTTATTCAGATAGAGAGCGTTATCACCTGTAATGGTTGCGGGTTCATAAGAATCTGATGCAATCCATTGGTTGGTAACAGTCTGCTGATAGTTAGCTGCCAGTTCAACAAAGTCAGCACCTTTCTTGAGAGCCTTGACAATGCTGTCGGCACGATTGGCCTGTGCCTCCTCATCGTCACCGATAACCTGCATGATGTTGAACTGAATTGAATCATAACCGCTTGTTACAGCCAGAAGCTTGAAAGCATTGTATGTGTCATCATCCGGTGTATAGAAAGGACCGAACACGCCGCCCACCTGAACTGAGTCAACTCTGGCAGCCACGTCATAGGGAAGGTTCTTGGCTGAACGTGAAACCTCACTGAACATGATATCCGAACCTGAACGGCGTATGAATGATGTATAGTCATCAATGTCAGCCTCAAGCTGGGTGGCAATCTCATTCATCTCCTCAAGCTGAGCCTTACGATCTGATTCACTGGGGGTTATCTCATAATCAATATATACTAGATCGCGGTTCTCGGCATAGTTGTACAATGCAGGCTTGCTCTCGTTATAGAGTTTCTTGATGTCTGAAGATGTAACCTTGACGTTTTCATCAGGAACAGCGGTATAGGGCTTGTAAGCCACAAGGACATCTGTTCTCATGATACGGTTGTTATAGGCATTCCTGGCAGCCACAGGATTTGACATCACTGAGGCGTTTACCAATGCCGAATACTTTGTGTACAGAAGTTCGCTCTTGATGTTCTGTTCAACAAAAAGCCAGTAGTTATAAACGCTCTGATAATAAGCATACTCCTCCTGTGACACTGTCTGGGGATCCATCTCATTGAAAGAGGCGATAAAGTCCTTAAGCAGGTCAGCGTCAAACTTACCTTCAGGATTATTGAAAGGAGTGTTGGCAAGCATCGGGTTTGTACCACGATCTATCACATCCCTTACCTCGGCATCAGAAACTACCAGACCTATTGCCTTGGCTTCATTATTGATTATACGGTTACGTACCATTGTAGCCCATACCTCATCCTTGAGTGCATTCTGCATCTCCTCTGTGATATCCGACATCTGGTTGGCGAATTTTACCACATCGGTATAGATCTCAAGTTCCTTCTGGAATTCCATTGCTGTTATATCTTCACCGTTAATGGATCCGACATACTGGACACCCTGATTGGGGCGGATGATCTTCCATGCGTCACCAAGAATGAAGGCCAGCATAGCAAGGCCGATAACGATAAGAAGCAGTGGTCCTTTGCTTCTGATTTTCTGTAATGTTGCCATTTCTTATTGTTGTTTTATTCGTTTTTTCTGTCTGAAAAACCGCCATTGCGGGTAAAAGCGCACAAAATTACTAAAAAATGTTCTAATACCCCAATATGTACTTATTTATTTAATAATGTGAGTTCCACCAGCTCTATCTTGGTTTCACCACGCTTTAGTATCCTGAAAGAATAATCGCCTACGGTTATTTTCTCATTCACTTTAGGGAATCCCTTTGCCTGGGTTATTATCAGACCTCCCACCGTCATATACTCATCAGATTCCGGGATGTTCAATCCGAACATTCCGTTGACACGGTCTATCTCCATGCGCCCGGACAGAAGATAACCGTCGTCTGTCTTCTTGGCGATCAGGTTGGTCACATCATGCTCATCCTCAATATCACCAAGCAGCTCCTCTATGATATCTTCAAGTGACACCATGCCGGATGTACCTCCGAATTCGTCCACCACGACTGCAATGCTCTTCTTTCGGGCCATAAGCTGTTTCATCAGTTTCTGGGCTGCCAGTGTTTCGGGAACAAAGGGCATGGTCTGTATATGTCTGTTCCAGTCTTCCTTGTGACGGAACAACTCCGATGAATGAATATATCCGATAATATGATCCATATCCTCATCAAACACAAGCAACTTGGAGTAACCTGTCTCTATGAACCTTTCACGCAACGAATTCCATGATTCCCCCTTCTCAACTGCGCAAATCTCGTTTCGGGGCACCATGCAGTCGCGGGTCTTGACATTTGAGAAATCCAGGACATTCTGGAAAATGCGGACTTCCGAATCCGGCTGGCTGTCCTCTTCGGATCCGGTCAGTCCGGAATGGACAAAGAAATCCAGGTCAATCTTGCTGAAGGCCTTGGCTGTATTCTCTTTGTCTATCCTTATCCCGAACACCATAAGCAGCAGACGTGAAACCCATGTGGTAAAAAGTGAGATAGGATAGAGAATTATGTATATCAGGAATATCGGGAAGGCCAGGATATTCAGTTTGCCGTTAGGATTTGACCTGAATATGCTCTTTGGAAGAAACTCCCCGACCACAATGACTATAGCTGTCGATACCAGCGTTTCAAGAACGACCAGAAGGAACTCATTCGTGATAAACCCCTGTGGAAGCAACATCTCAATGAGGTGCGCCATCATCGTGCTGTAGAGGACAAGAGCTATGTTGTTGCCCACCAGCATAGTTGATAAATAGATATTGGGATTGCGGAAGAACCTCTCCAGGATGCGCGAGCTGAATGTACGGTTCTCAACATCCAGTTCAAAGCGCAGTCGGTCCGCTGACACGAAAGCGATTTCCAGCCCCGAGAACAACGCCGAAAAGAACAGCGCCACAAGCATTATCGTCAGGGTATGACTCATTTGGTATCTGTAATGGGGAAAACTCCCTCCGTCTTACGTATGGTATATTCTGTCAGATTGCTGTTTGATTCAAATCCGTGCCCCACCAGTATCTGCCTTTCCTGCCTGATATGGATAAGGCTGTCCGAATACATGCGTTTTGTATTGTCGTTCACAAACAGCTCCTGAGTGTCGAACTCTTCATTCTTGATATTCTCGGCATGAACGTTATGCCTCAACTGCCAGAGTTTGCTGTCCTTGAAATAATAGGCGGTATCTGCCCGCAGCATGGATTCCGGAACCATCATGGAGTCAAGTATCTCCAACAACACTCCCTGCTCCATACTGTTGAATGGAGGATTGTGCCTGTCAAAATATTTCCACTCCTCGGCTATTACGTGATACCTTATGATCCCGTTTTCCGAAACATACATATCCACACCCCTGGTCGTCATTACTGACGTGGAATCACGGTTAGTCACCGCCGAACCAAGTTGTTTGTCCTTGTTGCCGCATGAAAGCCAGAAAAACGACGAGACAACCGCCATAATGACGGTTGCCAGGTGCGTTATCCTTATCATCGGCTTAAGACCGGTGGTATGTATCATTTATCTGATTGTGGTAGTCTCGTTTATCCAGCCCTTGATTTCAATCTTGTCACCGGCCTTGTAACCGAACATGAAAAGATCCTCAGCCTGCGGGCACTGTTTCTTATACTGGCTGATAAGGTCATTTGCCCTTTCTGCTACAGATGAGTCTACCCTCTTGGCCTGCTCAAGTTTATCAATAACTGCAAAATATGCGCAACGGTTCAAAGCCGGCTCATTTGACCAGTCATGCTTGACGGCATAGAGTTGTGCAAGCAGTATATAGGCTTCACCCTTGCTTGAATTGTTCGAAATGCACTTCTGTAAAGCAGTACGGCTGTTATCATATTTCTCCTGAGACATGTAGAGATTGGCGATATAATAATAGGTGTCAGCCATACTCTTGCTGTCATCATCAAGTTCAAGTGCCTGGTTGTAATACTCAAGAGCCTTCTCGGTATCCTGACGCTGCTGGAGGTAGAGTCTGCCCAGACTCTTGGCTGTCTGTACTGAAGGTGAGATGGCGTGTGCGTACTCTGCAGCCTTGAAATATGCGTCACTTGACCTGCAGTCAAACATAGTCATCAGCTTTACGACCTTATTCAGATACTCAAGGTTATCCTTGTTGTTCTCAATCTTGGGACCATAAATCTCCTGCAGTTTCTCGCAATCGGCAGCGCCGCTGTTGATGAACAGTCCGTCGATTCTCTCCTTTACCTTTAAGGCCTGCTCCAGGATCTTGTCATCAGTCTGAAGGGCGATGAAATCATCAATGTAATTGGCGCAATCCACATAGTCCTGCATCAGGGCATCGCGGAACTCGTCATTGTCCTTCTTGTTCTTGAAACGCTGTGCTGAAACATTCATAAGGTCGTCAAGCACATAGTATTGGCTCTGACCCTTACCCAGATCTACAGACTTGCGCAGGATCTCATAAGCCTTTGATATCTGCACCCTGGGGTTATAAGACATATAGTCATGACCATACTGGCCCAAAACCTCATATTCCGTAGCCTTGTTCTTGGACTGGGCATTAAGCTTATCCAGATATTTGAGACGCTGCTCATAAACCTGGAACAGTTCGTCCGAATACTTGGCCATCAGTTCCTCATCCTTGGCGGTCTTGGCATCCTTATAAAGGTTACGCAGTATCTTGATTCCGTAGTTATAGGTATTGACCGAAGCCAGAGGAGCATCCCTGAACACCTCCTGCCAGCCTTCATTGTAAGCATCCAGGAAGTTGTTGGTCTTGTAATATTCAGTATAGATACTGATATTCTTGATAGTGTTGATGCTGTCTTCCCCATGGCCGTAACGTGAGCCATCTTCTACACCTTTCTGTGCGTAAGCGCCTGTTGCTGTCACAAGCGCAAGAACAATCATTCCAAACTTTTTCATATCTCCTAACTTTAATTCTCGTTAATAATATAAAACAGTTACATATTTGGTTAAATTAATCTACCATTAATTTCATGAACCAGCGTTCCATAAACGTCACTCCCACATTTATCATAATGTAGTTCTCGGTTATCATTCCTTTGTACAGAGGCTGGACCCTTACATACTCACCGGACACATGCACATAAGACATACTGTTGTACGATGACGTAAGAGGCATGGAGAGTCCGGCACTCACTCCCAAACGCAATGGTCCGTTCTTATCTTCCACCTTAAAATATGACTGAGAGAAACTGGCACCTATCTGATATGAGGAGCGCTTGAAGAAATTGCGGCTCATCTCATCCGGCCTTATCATGAAACCTGCTGCTGCCGAAAGCCTGTCACGCCCGGTCTTCTGACCAAAGAAAGAGGCCTTTGACCATGTCTGGTATGAAATATCGGCACCTATCATACGGTTTTTCCATTTGTATGTGAATCCTGCCGACAACTGGTCAGGCAAGGAGAATGCATCGGCAATACTGACGGTATCGCTGCTGGAGTGGACATCTGTAACATAAGTGTCGCTTTCCAGTTTTTGGGCAGGAGTATAGGTCAGTCCCAGCACCAGGCTGTTTTCACCTGACGACAAAGTACCCTGAAGACCGAAATCCAGTTTCAGGGCAGACATTTCGGCATTGTATGTCTTGGCTCGGGACTGTATAACAGAATTGGAGTAGGTATTGATTACGGAATGGGTCAGGTCACCTGAAATATAGGAGGCATTGAATCCCAACGACAGCCAATCGGCTGGTCGCCATCCCAGTCCGCCTATGAACTGTCTTATTCCGCCTGTACCGGAATAAGTATTGGTTGCCGTTATCTCACCGTCTTCATCACGGCGGATCAGTTGTGTTCCTGAAAAATTATAACCTACGTTTGAGAAGGGCAGGAAGCCCAGAGTCATTCCCACCTTGGGCAGAATCCTGAACTGGATTGCCAGATGGCTTATACTTGAATTACGGGCATTGAGCCTTACATCGTTTTCACTGAAATTGCCGTTCTGAAGTGTGAGTCCCAGATCTGCCACAAAGGTCAGCGTATCTACCATGGAGTAAGAAGCCGGGTTCTTGAGGTTCAGGGTGTTGGGATGACGGAAACCGGCACCTATACCGCCCATAGACCTGGTAATGCCCGTCGATTGGTCTGACATCATACCCAATCCGAATCTGGAATACGGCGAATTCACTCCAGTCTGTGCATGCATTTGGCCCGTACCGGACAGGCAGAAGACAGATAGTGCCAGAACAACGATATTTGTTTTAAATCTCTTTTTCATTGAAATCCACAATCCGTGCCAGTCCGCGAAGGACCAGGTCCGGTACTGCAAAAGTAGTGCTTTTGGCTTTTATATCAAAGGATTCAGCGTCACCTCCGGTTAAAAAAACCAAAAGTGAAGGATATAAAGAGCCCAATTCCTCTATGTAACCTTCCAATTCATGTCTTACGCCGACCATCACCCCGCTCCTTATTGCAGTGAAGGTATCGTTCCCGAAAATGGGGATATCTCCATTCCGGTCAACCATAGGCAAAGCACCGGTATGCTCGTGAAGGGACCTGAACCTCATATCCACTCCGGGTGCTATATTGCCTCCCCTGTAAACTCCGTCAGCCGATACGAAATCATACGTGATCGCTGTACCGGCATCCACAATCAGCAGGTCATGTCCGGGTTTCATGGACCAGGCGCCGACTGCAGCAGCCAGACGGTCCATTCCGAGGGTTTGAGGGGTTGAATAGGAATTCCTGATCGGAACCGGAGTGTCCCACCTGAGCGGGGAGAGCCCTTTTGACAGCAGCCATCTTTGGGTCTCCTTTTCCAACGGATGTACCGCACACCACATACCCCCTTCAGCATCTGTCATCCTGACGGCATCTTTCAACCCATCCGGTGTGTACCGGCCGCTAAATACCGTCTCAAGTGTGGTTCCGTCCCAGACGGCGGCTTTCACCCTGGTGTTTCCAAAATCAAGCAACAATGTCATATCGGCCGCAAAAATAAGTATCTTTGCACAAATTGTTATTATTATGAACAGGAAAATCCTATACATCCTGGCAACCATTGTCTCAATCTTTCCGCAAGTCAAGGCTCAGAATGACAGCATTAACGCATATCTGCTCACCTGTGAGCCCGGACGGGCCATCTATGAACTGTACGGTCATTCCGCAATATGGATAGAGGAAGAGGGCAAAGGCTATGACGAGGTGTTCAACTACGGTCTTTTCAGTTTCGACTCTCCGCATTTTGTCCTCAACTTCACCCTAGGCAAGACGGACTATCTTCTGGGATCGGAAAGACTGGAGTATTTCATGCAGGAGTATAAGGAACGCGGGTCGGTGGTTTACGCCCAGAAACTAAACCTGAGCCATGCAGAATCCAGGAGGCTGTATGACCTGCTCATTGAGAACAAACGGCCGCAGAACAGGGTATACAGATACGATTTCCTGTATAAGAACTGCGCCACGATGGCCATTGACAAGATTGAGCAGTGCATTTCGGGCAGCATCACTTACAGGCAGTCTTCGCCCGACCTCTCTTTCAGGGATATCCTGACAGAGCACAATTCCGTCCGCCCATGGAGTGAATTCGCAATAGACCTGGTAATAGGCGCTGAGGCTGACCGGCCTCTTGAATACAGGCAGGAAGCATTTGCTCCCAGACATCTCATGAGTCTGGCATCGGGCGCCGTAATAACAGACACGACCGGAGTCAGCAGGCCATTGGTGCAGCAGACCTTGCGTCTGGTCAACCCTGACCACAGCGTTGATTTCGGCAAACCTCTGTTCACCCCCTTACAGGTGGCCTGGATTGTCTTGCTGACGGTTTTATTGCTGTCGCTCATCGGATGGTATACAAACAGGTCTTTCTGGTTGGTCGATGCCATTCTGTTCGGCATTCAGGGACTGGGAGGTATCGTGATAGCTCTCCTGTTCTTTTTCTCTGAACACCCCACCGTAGACTCCAACTGGCTTGTCATATGTTTTAACCCGCTGCCTCTTTTATTCTTACCGTTCATGATCATCAGGTCAAGACATGGCAGGGTTCCGGTCTTTGCAATCTGTGAGTTTGCCGTATGCTCCGCATTCCTGCTATTGTCTCCCGTCAAATTATTATATGCCGAAAGAATACCTCTAGCCGATACCCGATCTTCAAGTATGCCCCCGTCGCAGAGGGGAATGTTCCATAAACTCCTCGCCGGAGATCCCATCTCGTTGTATCTGACCTTTCCTTCAAGCGCATAAGCGAATCCGAGACCGGTCCCAAGAGTGACTACTGCCGTATTTCCTTTCTCCAGTCCAAGCTGACGGATAGCTCCTAGGAGAAGGGCATTGACATCAT
>CADCLI010000039.1 GCA_902802285.1 uncultured Bacteroidales bacterium | reverse complement strand
GATTCTTTTTCCAGGGATTGCATGGGGTGATCAGTATCCATACCTCATCGGCCATCCCATTTTCCATAACACTTTGTGCAATAGCCAGATGGCCATTGTGAAGGGGGTTGAACGTGCCCCCGAACAGTGCTGTCCTGATGGGCTTAGACATTAAGGAATGACTTGATGGTGGAGAGTGCTTTCTGCTGAGCCTCCTCAAGCCTGTCGTTTACGATTACAACGTCAAACTTGGGTGCGAATGTAAGTTCGTAGCCGGCCTTGGCAACGCGCTTGGAAATCATCTCGTCGCTGTCGGTGCCGCGAAGGCGCAGGCGGCGCTCCAGCTCCTCTACCGATGGGGGCTGTATGAACATGGAAAGAGCCTCATCGCCGTAATGCTGTTTAATGTTACAGCCGCCTACCACGTCCACATCAAACACCACGTTCATGCCCTCGTTCAAACGCTTCTCGACCTGCTCCTTAAGGGTACCGTAAAAACAACCCGGATAGACCTCCTCATACTCCAGGAAATCGCCCTTGGCAATGCGTGCGCGGAACTCATCGGCTGTAAGGAAAAAATATTCCACACCATTCTGTTCTGTACCGCGTGGGGCACGGCTGGTTGCCGATATTGAGAATACCATCTTAAGTTCAGGATGTTGCAGCAGCCACTGGACGATGGTTGATTTACCGGAGCCCGAAGGGGCAGAGAATATAAGACATTTTCCGCGCATATGATGTTACATTACGTTGAGTACCTGTTCCTTTATCTGCTCCAGCTCATCCTTCATGCGGACCACTATGTTCTGCATCTCGGCCTGGTTGCTCTTGCTGCCTAAGGTGTTGATTTCACGACCCATCTCCTGAGCTATGAATCCCAGTTTCTTGCCTTGTCCGTGACCCTCCTCGAGAGTCTTTATAAAGTACTCCAGATGGTTGCTCAGACGCTGTTTCTCCTCGCTTATATCAAGTTTCTCAATGTAGAATATCATCTCCTGCTCAAAGCGGTTCTCATCGTAATTGCCGCCCACGGTATTCTGCATTGTCGTGCGTATACGCTCCTTTATCTTTGCCACGCGCTCCTGCTCATAGGGCTCCACAGACTTAAGCAGGGCCGATATGTTGGAAATCTTCTCGCGAAACTTCTTCTCCAGTGCGGCGCCCTCAACCTTACGGTACTCAACAAGTGCGTTGATTGCCTGGTCAACGGCCTTTGATACAGCCTGCCATTCCTCATCACTCACCTCATCCTGCTGGTTGGCGTCAAGCACCTCGGGCATGCGCAGGATGGTGGAGATGATATCATCGGGAACCCGATAATCGGTCTTGAGAGCAATTGATTCAATCTGTTTCAGATAGTTATTGAAAACTGCTTCGTTGATTGTCTGCGCACCTGTAGCTGCAGCGACATCAATGTAAAGGGCAAAATCCACTTTCCCGCGCTCCAAGGCAGCGGTTATGCGCGAGCGAATGTCAAGCTCCTTGTCACGATAGGCGGGGATAATCTTGGCCGAGATATCCATTGCCTTGCTGTTGAGTGACTTTATTTCTATTATAACCTTCCGGTTCCCGGTTTCGGCCGTGGCCTTGCCGTAGCCTGTCATTGACTGAATCATATCGTTTTAAAAATTTACATGCAAAAGTAGTCATTTCCGATTAAAAAAACATATATTCGCAATCCGACCACAAGCAAACCATTAACATAAAGGATTATGAAAAAGAAATTCATCTGCACAGTATGCGGATACGTACATGAAGGAGACGAGGCACCCGAGCGCTGCCCACAGTGTAAAGCCCCCAGAGAGAAATTCAAGGAGGTGATTGAGAACGGTGAATCATTGCAGTTCGCCTGCGAGCATATTCTTGGCGACGGTCAGGTTGGATCGGCCGAGATGGTGAATGACCTGCGGATGCAGTTTAACGGCGAATGCAGTGAGGTGGGAATGTATCTTGCGATGAGCCGCCAGGCCGACCGCGAGGGATACCCCGAGGTGGCCGAGGCATTCAAGCGTTATGCCTTTGAGGAGGCCGAGCATGCCGCCAAGTTTGCCGAGCTTCTGGGTGAGGTTGTATGGGACACCAAGACCAATCTTGAGAAACGTATGAAAGCCGAGCACGGAGCATGCGAGGGCAAGCTGGCAATAGCCAAGACCGCCAAGGCCCAGAACTGGGATGCCATACATGATACAGTTCATGAGATGGCCAAGGATGAGGCCCGTCACGGTAAGGGATTCGAAGCCCTTTACAAGCGCTATTTCGGCAAGTAAATCCTAAAAAGAGTTATCAAACCGGCTAAAGGCCGTATCGGGGCGGAAATTAGACCCCGATACGGCCTTTTCCTTTGGAAAAATATCCTTAACTTCGCAAATTAATACGTAGACAAGAAGGGATGAGTGTGATAATGCACATAGAGTCTGCCACCGACGGCTGTTCGGTTGCGGTAAGTGATGAGGGGCACCTGGTGTTTGACAAGGCCGACCGTGAGGGGCATAACAACGCCGTATCGCTTGGAGTCCTGGTTGATGAGGCTTTGGCACTGGTGGATAGCCGCGGGCTTAAACTGGATGCTGTCGCCGTAAGTGAGGGCCCCGGTTCATATACCGGCCTGCGCATAGGCGTATCAATGGCCAAGGGCATATGCTACGGCCGGGGCATCAAGCTGATATCGGTCTCAACTCTAAAACTGCTATGCGTGCAGCCACTGCTGAGTCTGGAACTTCCCGATGACGCCCTGCTCTGTCCCATGATAGATGCCCGCCGCATGGAGGTCTATAGCGCCGTCTATGACCGTGCCCTTAATGAGGTTCGTGAGATTCGTGCAGACATCGTCACGGAAGATACCTACCGCGAGTATCTGGATAAGCATCCCGTATGGTTCATGGGCAACGGAGCCGCCAAGTGCCGCGAAACGATAAACCATCCAAATGCTCGCTTTCTGGATGACATCAACCCCGAGGCCCGCTGGATGTTCCCGCTGGCAGAGCAGTCATTCAACCGTGAGGAGTTCCGTGACGTAGCCTATTTTGAACCCTATTATCTGAAAGATTTTATTGCTGTTAAACCTAAAAAACTGGTTTGATGAACTACAATACCCAACGAGAGAAAATGCCGATGCCCGAGTATGGACGTGCCGTACAGGAGATGGTGGAGTATGCCGTGACAATCCCTGACCGCGACGAGCGTCAGCGTTGCGCCAACACCATTATCAACATTATGGGAAGTATGTTTCCCACACTGCGTGACGTGCCCGATTTCCAGGGCAAGCTGTGGGACCATCTGGCATTCATGTCGGACTATAAACTGGATATTGACTATCCGTTTGAGATAACCCGTTTGGAAAAGACTCAGCAGAAACCGGATCATATTGACTATCCGGCAGGCGATATACGCTACCGTCATTACGGGCATATACTGCCATCGCTGATCAAAGAGGCCGTGAATATGCCCGAGGGGCCTGAGCGCAGCCAGCTGGTGCGCCTGCTTGCAGTGCAGATGAAGAAAGATCTGATGACCTGGAACAAGGAGATGGTAAGCGATGAGCGCATAGCCGATGACTTTGCCTATTTCTCACGCGGCCGTCTTATGCTCCAGGATGGTGATCTGGACGTACAGTTTGCACAGGCTCCGCCGCAGCAGCGTCAGGGGCCGCACGGAAAGAAAAAGAACAAACGCAGATATTGATATAACGCTATGCCGTCATTTCTTGTAGAGGGAGGTCGCAGACTCAAGGGGACCATCTGTCCGCAGGGCGCCAAGAACGAGGTCCTGCAGATTATTTGTGCCGTACTGCTCACTCAGGATGAGGTGACGGTACAGAACGTTCCGGACATCCTGGATGTAAGGAACCTGATAGACATGCTGGCCAATCTGGGCGTCAAGGTAAAGAATACCGCTCCCGGATGCTGGAGTTTCAGGGCCGATACCATTGACCGCAGCTATGCCGAGAGCATGGATTTTGTAGCCAAGAGCGCCGGACTGCGCGGATCGGTCATGCTGCTTGGACCGCTGTTGGCCCGTCTGGGACATGCCACCGTGAGCAAACCCGGAGGAGACAAGATAGGCCGTCGCCGCGTGGATACCCACATCAAGGGATTCCAGGCACTGGGTGCCACATTCGTACTGAACGAGGAACGTGGCTATTTTGAGCTAAAGGCCGATAAACTTAAAGGAACCTACATGCTTCTGGATGAGGCATCGGTAACCGGTACCGCCAACATTATAATGGCCGCAGTCCTGGCCGACGGCGTTACCACCATCTACAATGCCGCCTGCGAGCCGTACGTGCAGCAGTTATGCCGGATGCTGGTACGCATGGGCGCCAGAATAGACGGAATAGGCAGTAACCTGCTTACCATAACCGGTGTTAGGGAATTGCACGGAACATCCCATAAGGTGCTGCCCGATATGATTGAGGTGGGCAGTTTTATAGGTATGGCAGCCATGACCCGGAGTGAGATAACAATCAAGGATGTATCTTACCAGAATCTGGGAATCATCCCCGATAGCTTTGCCCGTCTTGGAATACAGATGGAGCAGCGCGGAGATGACATATTCATTCCCGCTCAGGAGCACTATCAGATAGAATCGTTCATAGACGGCTCCATAATGACATTGGCCGATGCCCCCTGGCCGGGACTTACCCCGGACCTTCTGAGCGTGCTGCTGGTAACCGCCACCCAGGCCAAGGGCAGCGTACTCATACATCAGAAGATGTTTGAGAGCCGCCTGTTCTTTGTGGACAAACTTATTGACATGGGGGCTCAGGTTATACTTTGTGACCCGCACCGCGTGGTTGTAATAGGGCATGACCGTCAGTTCCCGCTTACCGCCCGCCGTATGTCATCGCCCGATATACGTGCCGGTATTGCACTGCTCATTGCCGCCATGAGTGCCAAGGGAACCAGCCGCATTGACAACATCGGCCAGATAGACCGTGGTTATCAGAATATTGACGGCCGCCTTAACGCACTGGGCGCAAACATAAAGAGAGAGGATTGATATGATTGAGCTGAATGAGGTACAGAGGATAGGACAGATAGTCAAACCGCACGGAGTAGGCGGCGAGATGGCTGTCACCGTACCTGCATCACTTGATTGGACTGATGATATTGACTGTCTGGTATGCTCGCTCGACGGCATACTGGTACCGTTCTTCCTGGAGTCGATACGTCCCAAGAGCAGTACCACCATACTGGTCAAATTTGAGGGGTATGACTCTGTTGAGTCCACCAGCCGTTTCATGGGGGTGACAGTATACATGCCGTTAAGGTTTGTGGCAGATTCCGATGAGGAAGAACCGTCATGGAGTTCTTTTCTTGACTGGAGAGTGGTTGATTCAAAGGCAGGACCTTTAGGTACGGTCGATGCAGTCGATGACAGCACTCCCAATATCCTGTTTCAGGTACGGGACGGCGGCCGCGAGCGCATCATACCGGCCAACCCGGAGTGGATAACCAGGGTAGACCGTAAGAACAGGACGTTGATGTATAATCTGCCGGAGGGGCTTACCGAATTGTAGATTAAAATGAAGAGTATCCGTAAGAAACGCAGGGAGGTCGGGCACAAGAGCCTGTTCAGCAGGTTCGTGTATCTGTACAGACTCATCGTGATAAACGAGGATGAGCAGCGCAGGGTGTTCAGGATGAAGATATCCCACCTGATACTGATGCTTTTTATCGTTGTTACAGCATCTCTGGGCGCATGGGGAGGAATTGAAATATACCGTCATTCGCCCAAGCAGAAAGGAACCTCACTTGAGGATTACAGGATACGGCAGGCTATTGTAAACGAGGCGTTACGCATTGATTCACTGGAGCAGGTGTTTGAGTTGCAGAACCGTTTCATTACAGTACTGCAGGATATAATTGCAGGTAATGTATCGATTGATACGGTCTATTCAATAGATTCCCTTGCCAGAGTCCGCACAGAACTTCTTATGGAACGTACCGAGCGTGAAGAGTCTTTCATGCGCCAGTATGAGGAGGCTGAACGTTATAACATCACGTCCCAGTCGCAGCCGCTTAACGATGTCCGCAGCATCAGTATGTTCCGTCCCACTGCCGGTCTTGTTTCCAAGAGGTACGACCCTCTGGAGCAGCATCTTGGCGTGGATATAGCAGCCAGCCCGAATCAGAGTGTGGTATCCGTGCTGGATGGTACTGTGCTTATGTCAACGTATACATCAGATATGGGATACACCATCTGTATAGTCCATCCCGGAGAACTGATCTCCGTATACAAGCACTGTGAATCACTGCTCAAGAAATCAGGTGACAGGGTGAAGCAGGGTGATGTGGTGGCACTGGTCGGCCGTGGTACGGATGTTTCCATGTCCGGTTCCCATCTTCATTTTGAACTGTGGTATCAGGGGCAGCCCCTTGATCCCGAAAATTATATACTATTCCAGTGAAACAGATAGCGATATTAGGTTCGACAGGTTCTATAGGACGGCAGGCACTTGACGTGATTGCTTCCCATCCCGATGAATACCAGGTATATGCCATCACTGCCAACAACAGCGTAGATATGCTGATAGAGCAGGCTTTGAGATTCAAGCCTGAAGTGGTAGTCATAGCCAATGAGCAACATTATCCCAAACTGAAGGAGGCCCTTAAGGGACAGCCGGTAAAGGTCTATGCCGGTGCTGAAGCTATCAGCCAGATAGTAACGGCCGGTCCCATTGACATCGTGCTGGCTTCAATGGTGGGATTTGCAGGTCTCTGCCCCACGATAGAGGCGATCAAGGCAGGCAAGACAATAGCCTTGGCCAATAAGGAGACCATGGTGGTGGCCGGTGAACTCATAACATCACTTGCGCTGGAATATAAGACTCCCATACTGCCGGTTGATTCGGAGCATTCGGCCATATTCCAGTGTCTGAGCGGTGAGATGATGAATCCGGTAGAGAAGATAATTCTCACAGCCAGCGGCGGTCCGTTCCGTATCTTGGGCAAGGATCAGCTTAAAACAGTCACCAAAGCGCAGGCTCTCAAGCATCCCAACTGGGATATGGGTGCCAAGATAACCATAGACTCGGCTTCTATGATGAACAAAGGCTTTGAGGTGATAGAGGCTAAATGGCTGTTTGGCGTGCCGTACAGCAAGATACAGGTGGTAGTTCATCCGCAGTCCGTAATCCATTCAATGGTGCAGTTTGCCGATGGAGCAGTAAAGGCACAGTTGGGCGCCCCCGATATGCGTCTGCCCATACAGTATGCATTCTCATATCCGCGACGGCTGCAGGCTGATTTCCCCCGTGTGGATTTTACCACATTGGGTACACTCACTTTTGAGGAGCCTGATACTGACCGTTTCCGAAATCTGGCGCTTGCATACGTGGCCATCGAACGTGGCGGCAACATGCCCTGCATACTGAATGCTGCAAATGAGGTTTGCGTGGCCGCGTTCCTGCATGACCGGATGGGATTCCTTGATATGAGTGATGTGATTGCAGAGACAATGGAGCGCGTCCCGTTCCGTGCCAAGTCCACGCTCGATGAGTATATAGAGACTGACGCCGAGGCCCGCCGGGTTGCAGCATCACTGATTAAATGAACAGATAAACAAATACAGATATGTCAACATTCTGGATCAGATTAATTCAACTAGTCCTTTCACTTACAATTCTTGTTGTTTTCCATGAATTCGGACACTTCCTTTTTTCACGCCTTTTCGGTGTGAGAGTGGAGAAATTCTATGCATTCTTCAACCCCCGTTTCTCGCTCTTCAGGATCAAGAGAGTGGACGGTAAGATCAGAGTACGATTCTTCAGCCCCAATGTACCGGAGAGTTATGAAGAGGAGAGACGTTTCAATTTTGAAGGCAAGGAGGAGGTTACATATAAGCCCATAGACCTTGATCAACTCCCTGAAGGCGACTGGCGCCGCTCACCCGAGAACACGGAGTTCGGTGTGGGCTGGGTACCGTTCGGCGGTTACTGCAAGATTGCCGGAATGATAGACGAGTCTATGGATGTGGCAGCCATGAAACAGGAACCCAAGCCCTGGGAGTTCCGCACCAAGTCTGCAGGGCAGCGTCTTCTCATAATGGTAGGCGGCGTGCTGTTCAACCTGATTCTGGCATTCTTCATCTACTCAATGGTGCTGTGCAAGTGGGGTGACAGTTATATTCCCGCTCAGGGGCTCAAATATGGTATGGAGTTCAATGAACATGCTGAGTCTCTGGGTTTCCGTGACGGTGATGTCATTATAGCCACAGACGGAAAGGCCACCCGTGAGTTTGACGGAGACCTGTATCGTGCGGTAGCCAAAGCCAGGAAGGTAACCGTTCTGCGTGACGGACAGAAGGTTGACCTGTCTATGCCCGATGAACTTTCACTCTTTGACTTTACCCGCGACGTACCTTTTGTGTCCATACTAAGTCCTATGACCATAGACAGTGTGGTAACTGAAGGTGTTTCTACCGGAGCCGCCAAGGCCGGTCTTCTGGCCGGTGATACCATCCTTACTGTCAACGGGTTGAATGCCGCCACCTGGACATCGTTCCAGACCGTTCTGGCCGATATGCGCACCCGTGCCCGGGAATCATACGTGGACCGTAACCTGCAGTTGGTCATAGGTCGTCCCGGTGCGGGTCGTGATACGCTGACTGTAGCTGCCGATGATAACTTCCGCATAGGCATAATTCATGTTTCGGACGAATATGAGCCGGTAGAACTGGAATACGGATTCTTCAGTTCCATACCAGCCGGAATCAGTTACGGCTGGAACACCCTGAAGGGATACGTGGGTGATTTCCAGTATGTCTTTACCAAGGAGGGCGCCAAGAGTCTGGGCGGATTCGGAACAATAGGCAGCATATTCCCAGAGAAGTGGAACTGGCATGCTTTCTGGCTCATGACAGCTTTCCTGTCAATCATACTGGCATTCATGAACATTCTGCCTATACCCGCTCTTGACGGAGGTTATGTGCTGTTCCTGCTGGTTGAAGTTGTCACTGGCAAGAAACCGGGCGACAAGTTCCTTGAGGTGGCCAATACAATAGGCATGATAATCCTGTTCGGACTGCTTATCTTTGCCAACCTTAACGATATAATACGCCTGTTCTGATGGTACGGAAGTCCCGTGAGACATTCGGAAGCAGCATGGGTATGCTTCTGGCTATGGCAGGTTCTGCCATCGGACTGGGAAACATATGGCGTTTCCCTTATATGATGGGTAAGAACGGCGGGGCGGCTTTCATCTTGATTTATGTGGTAATGCTGGTGGTGCTCTGCCTGCCGGTGATGGTTTCAGAATATCTGATAGGCCGTCGCGGAGAGTCCAATCCTTTCAGCTGCTTTGACCGGCTTGCACCAGGTACCAAATGGCGTTGGATAGGTTTCCTGGCGGTATTGGCATCGGCCTGCATATTGTCATTCTACTGTGTGGTGGGAGGCTGGTCGGTAAAGTATCTGGCAGACTCCTGTCTTCTGGCATTCTCCGATTCGCAGAGTGATTATGCCCTCAGTTTCGGGTCATTCATCAGCAATCCCTGGAAGCCTCTTGTATATACCCTGATATTCCTGAGCCTGACCGGAGCAATCATAGTATTTGGGGTACGCAAAGGGATTGAACGTATGTCAAAGGTCATGATTACCATGCTGTTTGTAATAATAGTGATGGTAGTCATACGTTCCCTATCCCTGCCGGGTGCCATAGAAGGTGTCAAGTATATGTTCGTGCCGGATTTTTCCAAGGTGACAGCCGGTACGGTTATAGCTGCTTTGGGACAGGCATTCTTCTCTCTAAGCATAGGATGCGGATGCATCCTGACTTATGCATCGTACGTAAAGAAGGAGGAGAACATACTGGCTTCATCGGCATGGATATCGCTGTTTGATACCATGTTTGCCATCATAGCCGGACTTGCCATAATACCGGCAGTTTATGCAATCGCATACATGAACGGTGTGGAACCCGATGTCAGTGCAGGTCCCGGACTGGTGTTCATCACATTGCCTGGAGTATTCAGCCAGATGCCACTGGGCAACGTGGCTGCAATTCTTTTCTTCCTGGCGCTTCTGCTGGCAGCGGTTACATCGGCCATATCCCTTATGGAGGTGGTCGTGGCTTTCATTATAGAGGAGATGCACCGTTCCCGTAAGAAAGCGGTACTTCTTTGCTTTGCTGTATGCGGCGTGGCAGGAGCGTTCTGCTCGCTCTCATTCGGTCCGCTTGAAGGATTCAGGCTGTTTGGTCTCAGTGTGTTTGATTTCTTTGACTATATCACGTCAAACATCATGCTTCCAATAGGAGGCCTTTTGCTTGCCGTGTTTGCCGGCTGGCGACTGAAACGTGCCAATTTTCTGGACGAACTTACCAACAGCGGAAAACTCAGGATTCCCCGCTGGATAAGCCTTACGTTATATTATCTGGTAAAACTGGTTGCGCCGATAGGCATTCTACTTATCTTCCTGAACACCTTCTTCAGTTGATTCATCCTTCATCCTGGAACGGATGAACTTAAGGTGGCGCTCAGCCTCGTCACGCAGGTTCTTGTGCTCATTTAGGGAGAGCAGCACTTGTGACAGGTTATAAAGGCTTGCAATTGCATACCGGTCATCCTTGTTGAGTTTCAGGTTGCGGTAAACCGGACGGCTTTCCTCCTGACCGGCCTTGCGGTACAGCGTGTATCGGATATCGGCATCCTTGTTGGCGCTTATGAAAGCAGCCGCTCCGCCGTCCTTGCCGTTTATAAAGCTCAGCCACTCGTAGCATACACCCAGATCTGTAAACTCATGGCGGTCATTTGACTCGGGAGTGTCAACATAAACCTCACCAACGCTCAGTTTCAGCCAGTCATGATGTATGTATGAACTGCCGCGATAGGATGATATGAGTGTCATGCGGCCAAGTTCGTCCACCTGGGCACGAATGTATGTACGGTCTGTATTGCGCTGCGGAGCCTGGCTCTTTATGGTGTAGAGACCTATATCCTGGTAGCGCTCATCTTTCTCAAACGTATAGTCAGCCTTGATCCTGTCAAACGCAGCCTGAGTCACAGCAATCATGCTGTCCTCATATTCAATGATATGCATCTGCTCGGTCTCCTCTATCTGCTGCAT
The DNA here is from genome assembly GCA_902802285.1 of uncultured Bacteroidales bacterium. Lineage (GTDB taxonomy): Bacteria > Bacteroidota > Bacteroidia > Bacteroidales > Bacteroidaceae > Colenecus. The sequence continues at coordinate 9,660 of CADCLI010000039.1, read as the reverse complement.
CAGTCTTATTCCCTGTTTACGGGCCTCAAATGCCTTGGGATAGAGGATTCTAATGCTGTCAATCTCCTGCTTGGCTACATTATAGTTACCCATGCTGAACGCCTGCTTGGCATTGTCCAGATGATGTGTGGCTTTCTGTTCTATACTCTCCCCGCAGGAAATGATTAAAGTGCCAATTGTCAGTATTGCAAGTATCTTTTTCATCCTGATTTTTATTTCCGATGCAAAAGTACTTGTTTTTTGATTTAATTACCGGTGTAACGGCCAATAAAGAAAATTGAGCCGGTAACCGTGTCGCTTATCACATATATGAACGGACGGTTGGCAGCAAACGTAGGAAACATAGGAGTATTATTACCTCTTTTACCGCTGACTACAGTTACAGCAGCAGCTTCCGAACCCTCTTCGTCCACTTTTATCTTTGCGACATGTTTTATCAGATGGATATAAAAGCCATCGGCTTTCTCACAAAAATCCCTGAAGTCAGCGATACCAGGTTCAAAAGCATCGGTCATGCCTAGTGATTTCATTATCGGAATAAGATCTGCATCCGTATCTGTCTCAAATCTGGGCAGTTTGACGTTATAATACATCTTACTCATTTTTTTGTTCAACTGGTTCCATGTTTCAACTGAGGGAACCGTAGGTACATCATATTTATTCCGTCCTTCTGAGATGACAGGTAACAGGATGGTCATCCTGAAAGAGCCATTGCCGTATGGAAGGCACAGAGCTTCATAATCCTCATTCCTGGCATAATTGAAAGATTCTGTAATCCGCATCATCGGAACGCTTTTGACATCACCCTGGCCGCCGGCAAAAGTGAAAGACTCATTCACTGTGCTGTTCTTATTGAACTTATATGTCCACGTTCCTTTAAAATAAATCGCATTCAGGAGATAGCTTACGGCATGAGGATCGTATTCCTTTCCATCAAGAACTTTCTGTATCATCCGTTCAGTATTATCGCTGGCCCATCTGTTTATCTCATTCAGGGTGTTTGCATCACCGAAATCACGTGTCTTGGCTTCAGCTTTATAATATAGATTAGCTTTCCTTACAAAGAGTTCCTTGAGTGTTTCATTCTTGTTTACGAATATCGTATTGGCTATGAGAATCTTGCCACTTCTAACGAGGTCCAGCGCGGGTTCGACAACATTGATGCTGTCAGCTCCTGAATCGCCAAAACCCAGCACGTCGTTAATCTGCTTCCGGGTATTACCTTCAGCTCCGTTATTAAGCATGCCTAAAGCATAAGTAACACTCAAAGGGGATGAAACGATACTGCTGTTCCCCTTTGTCTCACATAACTTTCCGAACAGGTCACAGGTGAATCCGTTGCTGCAGTCTACCAATTCCAATTCGGCTGGCGTCAGTTCCATACTAGCCGGCAAATCCAAGACAACATCAGAATCCTGGTTTAAATGCTCATCGGTCACTGTAATATCCTGTGACTTTTCTGTATCACAAGCTGCAAGAATCAATGTTGCAACAGCTAATGTCGCAAATAATGGAAATCTCATAGCAATAATTCATTTAGAATAACGCAAATATATATAAAAACTGAGAAAGACATAAATATACCGCTTTTTTTATATGGATTACAAAAATCAGTTAAAGTGGAATTTTGAGTATCTTTGTCAAATTATGAAGATTTTCAGTGATGAGGAACTGGCCAGGCTGCTTGACCGCAAGGAGTTCAGGCTGCTCTCTCAGACTGCCGACAGTCTTGGGCTGGAGTGCTATGTAGTGGGAGGATATGTGCGTGACCTGTTTCTGGAGCGTCCAAGCAAGGATATTGACGTGGTCGTGGTGGGCAGCGGACTGGAGATGGCCAAAGCCTACGGCAAGGCGCTTGGTAAGGGCGCCCATGTAAGCCTTTTCAAGAATTTTGGTACGGCGCAGGTAAAGAGGGGAGACCTGGAGGTTGAGTTTGTGGGAGCACGCAAGGAGTCTTATCACCGTGAATCCCGGAACCCCATTGTAGAGGACGGCACTCTTGAGGACGACCAGAACCGCCGCGACTTTACCATAAACGCAATGGCAATCTGCCTTAACTCGGACCGTTTCGGTGAGCTTGTTGATCCGTTTGGAGGCATAGATGACCTTCAGGACCGGATTATACGTACTCCTCTTGATCCCGATATAACATTCAGTGATGACCCTCTGCGCATGATGCGCTGCATAAGGTTTGCCACACAGCTCAACTTCTATATTGACGATGAGACTTTCGCCTCACTTGAAAAGAACCGCGAGCGCATAGGCATAATAAGCAAGGAACGCATATCGGAGGAACTCAATAAGATACTTCTGGCACCCGTTCCGTCAAAAGGATTCATTGAACTGGACCGATGCGGGCTGCTGGAGCTCATTTTCCCTGAACTGGCAGCACTGCAAGGTGTTGAGACGGTTAACGGACGGGGGCACAAGGATGTTTTCTACCATACCCTTGAGGTGCTTGACAACGTGGCCCGCAACAGCGATGACCTGTGGCTGCGCTGGGCGGCATTGCTGCATGACATAGGCAAGCCCCGCACCAAGAAATGGGAGCCTGCTCACGGCTGGACATTCTACAACCACAACTATGTGGGTATGAAAATGATTCCCGGCATATTTGAGCGCATGAAACTGCCCAAGAACGAGAAGATGAAATATGTGCAGAAGATGGTAGAGCTGCACATGCGCCCCATAGCCATAGTGGATGATGAGGTTACAGACTCTGCAGTGAGGCGTCTGTTGTTTGATGCCGGCGATGACATTGATGACCTGATGACCCTCTGCGAGGCTGACATCACATCCAAGAACGAGCAGAAGAAAAAACGTCATCTGGAAAACTTCAAACTGGTGCGCCAAAAGATGATTGACCTTGAGGAGAAAGACCGCATCCGCAACTTCCAGCCGCCCATAGACGGTTTGGAGATAATGCGTGTGTTCGGGCTTGAACCTACCGCAATAGTAGGTGAGCTTAAGGCCTCCATAAAAGATGCTATTCTGGACGGAGTGATTCCAAATGACCACGATGCGGCCTACAATTTCCTGATTGGGGAGGCCCGAAAACGCGGACTTGAGCCAAAGAACTGACAATAACTATCCTAAAATACTAACCTGCTTATGACAAGAAAATCGTTGATTTCCATTGCTTGTGCCGCTCTTGCTGTAATTGCAACGGTATCTTGTAACCGTAAGGTTGAGTTCGGAAAGTCACCTGTAAAGAAGGTGGTGGCAGCCATGACACTTGAGGAGAAAGTGAACCTGCTTGTCGGGATCGGTGCCTGGAACGGTAATGACATTGTACAGGAGATTAAGGATGCCAAGAACCTTATTCCCGGATGCGCCGGTCAGACCTATCCCATACCACGTCTGGGAATCCCGTCGGTTATGTTGCCCGATGGCCCCGGCGGACTCCGTATCAATCCCACACGTCAGGGTGACGATAAGACCTATTACTGCACATCGTTCCCGGTAGCAACCATCCTGGCCCAGACCTGGAACCAGCAACTTGTAGAGGAGGTAGGTACAGCCATCGGTGATGAGGTTAAGCGCTATGGCGCAGACTGCCTGCTTGCTCCCGCATTGAACATCCACCGTAACCCATTGTTAGGCCGTAACTTTGAGTACTACTCCGAAGATCCTGTCATATCGGGCAAGACCGCTGCCGCAATGGTTCGTGGCGTGCAGTCAAACGGAGTGGGTGCCACCATAAAGCACTTTGCACTGAACAACCAGGAGACTAACCGTATGGCCAATGATGCCCAGGTTGACCAGCAGACCGCACGTGAAATTTATCTTAAGGGCTTTGAGATTGCAGTACGTGAGTCACAGCCTTGGGCCGTTATGACATCATACAATAAGATCAACGGAACTTACGCTCCTGAGAACGAGGACCTGATAGAGAAAATCCTGCGCCAGGAGTGGGGTTTTGAAGGTATGGTAATGACAGATTGGGGCGGCGGACGCGATGCCGTGGCTACCGTAAAAGCTGGAAACGACCTGCTTATGCCGGGTAGCGCAAACCAGATAAAGGCCATCATTGAGGCTGTACAAAACGGAATTCTAGATGAGAATATTGTTGACCGTAACGTAGCAAGAATACTTGAATTCGTAGCCCGCTCACCCAAGATGCAGGGATATGAGTTCCTGAATGATCCCGATATGGCTGCTCACGCTCAGGTTTCACGTTCCAGTGCAACCGAGGGCATGGTGCTGCTCAAGAACAACGGTGCTTTGCCGTTTAGCAAAAAGTGCAAGATGATAGCATTGTACGGAGTAAGTTCATACGATCTGTATGTGGTTGGTACTGGAAGCGGCAGCGTAAACTACAATCATGCCGTTGGATTGGATGAGGGCCTTAAGGCTGCCGGTTACAAGCTTGAACCGTCAGTTTCTTCGGCCTATACCAGATACGTTCAGGAAAACAACAGCCGTGTCAGTGCCGGTAACTTTATGCGTACCAACCTGACCAATCATGTTATCCCGCAGTCACTTGTTCGCAAACCATTCCAGTATCGCGCTGATGCCATTGCAAGTGACATTGCAGTCATCACCATAGGCCGTAGTTGCGGTGAGTCTGCAGACCGCGGATATGAAGGTGACTATACCCTTACCGAAATTGAGCAGGGCCTTATAAAGGATGTTTGTGAGGCATTCCATTCTAAAGGCAAGAAGGTGGTTGTAATCCTGAATATAGGCGCTCCCATAGAGACCGCCAGCTGGAAGTCAGAGCCCGATGCAATATTACTTGCAGGACTGCCCGGACAGGAGGCCGGCCACGCTATCACCGATGTGCTTAAGGGCGCAGTCAATCCTTCAGGTAAGCTGGTTGATACATACGTGGTTGATTTCAACATGATTCCTTCTACCGCAAACTTCCCGGTCGATGCACGCGGGCTCCAGTCGCAGGCTCGCGCCAACCGTGGTAACCCCGATGCCAAGCCCGTTTCAAATTATGACTACACAGAGTATAAGGAGCGTCTGGATATAGGTTACCGTTACTATGACCGTCATCCCGAGCAGGTATCATATCCGTTCGGATTCGGCCTGAGCTACACCACATTCTCATATAGTGAGCCTATGGCTAAGGTTGAGGACGGAATTTTGAACCTCTCTGTCAAGGTTACCAACACAGGTTCTATAGCCGGCAAGGAAGCCGTCCAGATTTATATTGAGGCTCCCAACGGTGGACTTAACAAACTGACCAAGGAATTGAAGGCCTATGGCAAGACAGCCCTGCTGCAACCGGGTGAGAGCCAAACGTTGGAGTTCAGGTTGTCGGAGTATGAACTGGCCGGGTTCAATCAGGAAACCGCCGGCTGGCAGACACTTCAGGGTGACTACAAGGCTGACTTTGCAGCATCGTCGCAGGATATCCGCTGCCAGGCACAGTTCACTATTGCCAGTGACTGCAACTACCCCGCATACGGTAAGCTGTAAAGCGCTTGTTTATAGGTAGATAATCTTTACGGGAAAGTTTTGTCCCGAATTTGTCCCATATCTGTCCCGCCCATTGTTTCAGTTGCTTATACGCATTTTATACATTTGGTGTATAGAAAACACAGGATAAAAAGTGAAAAGAACAGGTCCAATATTGCTGTTGCTTATAATTGCCGTATCCTGCCGGGATAACGGCGCATACCGTGACCTGCAGTATGCTGAGCAATTGCTTGAGACCGATGCTGTGGCGGCCGATTCACTTCTGGGCACCATACAGCTGCCGGACAGCAAGCGTATCAGGGCTTATTATGCGGTCCTTAAGACACAGGCCGATTACAAGAACTATGTAATAGCTCAGGATGACAGCCTGATCCGTACCGCCACCGGTTATTACGGCAGTGGCAGTAAAGACTATCATGCAGCAATGGCATGGTATTCGCAGGGATGCGTCTATTCGGATATGGGCAATGACATTGAAGCCATTGACGCATATATCAAGGCAAAGGCCCTGTTTCCTGATACCCTGGTCCGATACTATGCACTTACGGAACAGAACCTGGGCCAGCATTATCTGAACCAGATGATGTTTGACCTGTCACTGGACAACCTGAACGGATGTCTAAAGAACTCGTTGCGGCTTCATGACAATGTGCTTACATCGAATGTACGTTATCTCGTAGCCCTGAACGCACTGTACCAGGCCAATTATGTCCAGGCAGACTCGCTGTTCAACATTCTGCTAAATGACCCGCTTGCCTCAAGCCTGCGCAGCCGCCAATGCTACATGAACCTGGCCAAGATACAACTGCATGGCTATAATGATCATTCCAGGGCAATGTATTACATAGACCGCTATCTCTATGAACTTAAAGACCCAGCAGAGGTTGGAGTGGGCTACAGCGTAAAGGCGGATATTTTCTTTGATGCAGGGCAGTTTGATTCGGCATACATCTATTACAGCAAGTCCATGGAATGCCCCGAAGAGCTTTACACCGTGTGTGACAACAGCGGCAAGCTTGCGGTATTATCCATCATGAAAGGATACTCTGATGATGCCCTTGAATACATGCAGCTGCATGACGCACTTGTGGATTCCATCTATGACATGCGCAAGGACATAGCTATAGAGGACGTTATTCGCAACCATGAAATAAAGATCAAGGAGAGCGAGGCCCGTTACAGGAACAAGAAACTTATATTGATCACCCTCTCGCTTCTGGCACTAATGGCAATGGCATATCTGCTCTATCTGTCAGCCCGCAGTAACCGTATAGCCCGTATGCAGATACGCCAGCGTGACCAGGCCCGCAGCAACAGCATAGAGATAATGAAAGCCCACATGCTTGATGCCCAGTTCAATGACAGGAATCTGTCCAGGGAGTCCATACTTAAAATGTACAAGGAGAAACTGGAGGAATGCAAGGAACATTTCCGAAATACCGATGCCTACTCCAGCCTCTCATCAAAACTGCTCAACAATGACCTGTCATTCACGGCCGATGAACGTACCGCCATAATCAACCGTATATCGGAATCATTCATAGATACCATACTGGACATGAACATAGAGATTGAGAATCTGGTGCGAGAGGATATAGTGATATGCTTACTCTCAAGCCTGAACTTCAGCAACAGGTTCATATCAGCGTTCATAAACCTGTCTGAGAGCGGAGTGCGCAAACGCAAGTTGCGTCTTATTGAGAAATCCAATAAGGAGTTTATAGAATTATTCATAATCAAATAGCTGTTTAATATCCTGGAATGATATGACCAAAAGAATCTTACTGCTATCAATAGCGTTATTCATGGCAGTTGCCATGAGTGCAAAAGTCTATATTCCCCTGGTTAAGAGTGTCCCGCCCGGCACAGCTGGAGACGGCAATGCCAGAGTTGGTGAAAGGACAAGTTCACACGCCCCGTTGGCTTATTATGAGGAGGATACTATTCATATCCAGTTTCCGTATCAAACCGCTACAAGCGTAATTATAACCAATGATTCTACCGATGTGGTGGTGCTGACCGAGAACTGTCCGGAAGGAACCATAATACTTAGGGTTCCCATCAATGAACTGACCTTATATAAGTCCTACAATCTTTCTATCAATGCATACGGAACCTGGTGGGTAGGATACTTTGAATATTTCCCGTCAACTCCTAAACAGGCAGTCCAGAAATATTTGTCTGCTGTTGTTGACAATCCCAACAGTGAACGTAATTACGGTGTATATTCTGTTGCAGGAAATGCCACACCGGGGTTGAACTTTGGTGTGAGCGGAGTGCTTTCCGGGCCAAACGGGGGCACAGGTATTTATGGTTCTTCACAATATGATGAAGGTTTCAACACCAGTGGCCGTTACGCAGGTTTGTTCCACGGTGACCTAAAGACAACCGATGCCGTCTATGCATCGGCATACAACACATTGGCTGATTCCAGACTCAATAAAGAGATGGAACAGCTTAATGACTGTCTGGACTATCTTATGCAGGTTAACGTATTCAAATACAGTCTTGAACAGTTTGAAGTGAATGGTGTGGAGGAGTCAGGGACTGTGGCTTATTACAGTGATGATTCCGGTATCCTGGAGAAAGTGCATTACGGACTATCGGGGCAGGAAATAAAGGAAATCTATCCAGACCTTGTATCAATAAACCAAGATGGATACCTTTCCGTAAATTATGTTGAGATGGTGCCGCTGCTTATCCACTCCATCCAGGAGCTGAAGGCTGAACTGGACAAGACCAATGCTCAACTGGATGTCCTGAAGTCATGCACCAATGTATCAGGCCGTATTGCCGACAATACAGCTGTCCTGTATCAGAATACGCCTAATCCATTCAGTGAAAGTTGTGTTGTAAGGTGTTCAATACCCCAAAAACCGGTCCAAGACGCTGCCGTCCACGGCGTTGATGGTCAGGATGGACATGCTGTGGAAGAACCCCCGGGACACGGCCATATCCCCGGGGCTCATCTGCCAGTCGTGGATCATATAGCCCGTGAAGTCCCACACGGGCAGCAGGTAATAGTCGTCGCTGTCCTTGATCTGGACCCGCATATAGGAGAACTGGATGGCCGTGATCTTGTAGGTGATGGGGTGGCCCTGGTCGCAATAGACGCTCATGAACACCTGCCGCTTGAAGATCTCCATGATCCGCTCGAAGGGCAGCAGGGGCACGTTCTCGTTCTCCACGCTCAGCACCGTGAAGGGGCTGTTCCATTGGAGCTTGACCACCTCGCCGTTATACAGGGTGCCGAAGATCTCCTCCTGTTCCAGGTTCCGAGCGAAGGGGATACCCGCCGCCTGCCGCCCCGTGTCGGAGCCGTACATGGTGGTGTAGGGGTAGACCGGGATGCCCTCGTAGACGGGCAGCAGGGTGAAGTGCTTGTAGCCGCTGTCAAAGCCGGTCTCCACCTGGCAGCGGACCCGGGTGTCCTCGTCCGCGTCGATGATGTACTGGGGGATCACCTGAGCGCAGCCCAAAGCGTTCGCAAAGTCTGCGGCGTTCTGCAAGTCCCGTTCCTCCTCTTCATCCCGAGGTCCCCGGGGGCAGTCCATCCAGCCGTAAAGGGAGGGGTGGCTGCCCGCGCTGTAGGAGAAGTGGGTGTTGCCGGCAACCATGCCGACGCTTCGCTCTCCGTTGCTGATGCTGATGCCGCCCTCGATGGCGTCGGAAAAGCTGCCGGTCCAGGGCTGGCTGGGACGATCATACTTGGTGTCGGCGTTCCGGAACCCCTCGGCGTTGGCGTCAAAGTTCTGCTGCAGGTTCTCCCGCAACTGGTCGTAGTCCGCCGCCGGGCCGTAGGGCTTTTGGTCCAGGGCTTCGATCCACTTCTGATAGTATTCCATCATCAGCTGGTTATACGCCCGCTCGCTGTGGCCGGGGCGGAGATAGGGCCCGTCCCCCAACAGGACCTTGGCGATCCGCTCCGCCGCCTTCTCCGGCTCGTAGCCCACCCGGCCCCGGAGCACGGGCACCTTGCTGACGTTGGGCATCTCCACCGCCGCATCCATCTCTATATACAGCCGATCTCCCACCGCCGGCCCATCGAAGCTGTCCTGCACCCGTTCCGGCGCGCCTATGGCGGTCCGCAGGGTGTTCTCCTTAGGCGCGGCTGTGACTTCCGCCTTTTGGGTGGCTGTGGCCTCCGGCGCCTGGGTCTTCTCCGCGTCGATGGTGATCCGGTAGGCCGGCGCCGCTGTGGCGCTGATCTGTTGCTCCAGGGTCCCTTCG
>CADCLI010000038.1 GCA_902802285.1 uncultured Bacteroidales bacterium | reverse complement strand
CTACGTGGACAACAACCTCCAGATTACTGAGCAGTACAATCTGCCCAACAGGAACGTTGCGGCAATGAGGCACACCAGCGTAACTATGCTGAGTGAAAGCAGAGCGGGACCGAACTGAATCTTCTGTAACAGAGGATTGTCAATTATTTCCGCAAAATCGATGAAACCGAATGTAAGTATGGCGATGACTGCAATGGCCACCGCCGTTCTTATTTTCCTAAGCATAATGTCAGAGTTTGACTCTCTTTACGTTGATTGACTCCAGGTCCATGGTGCCCAGTCCCAGCTTCTGACCATCGGGAATGTGCTCTATGTCCTCAAAGCGGATGCTCTTGTTGATCTGTGTAAAGAACTTGCCTGCTGCTGTATCCACAGCTACGATATCAGGAGATGCGAACAGAGCCTTGGTGAGCACTACATCGCTGGCGCTGCGTCCCTGAGGGCCGTTGGTGGCAACTGTGCGGTAAGCGTCAACGATATTCAGTACTGCGGGCTTATAGGTGCAGATATCGGCAATGCACTGGTGCAGACCGCGTGAATGGAATGTGCGGCGGTCCCAAACAATACCCATGTGGTTCTTCATAGCGCAGGTCATCAGGGCGCCTCCGTGATTCTTCAGTACCGGTACGTTTATCCACTTGTCGCACTCTATGATAGCCTTATGGACCTGAGCGCTCTTAAGGGTCTTGCCGTTGGGAATCTCAACCTGCTGGTAAGATGACTGCTCATGCGCGGGAACCATGATGGCTCCGGCTTTCTTGACGGCGGCATCTATACCGCTGTGGTCATAGCAGCGGCTCCAGTTGTCACAAGTATGGTCAAATACCTTAATCTCGGCTGCACCGGCATCCTGGCACATCTTGATGAGTGCCACGATAAGGTCGGGGTTGGTGTTGCCTGCAAGTTCGGGCGTGCGGTCCCAGCCTATGTTGGGCTTGATGACTATCTTGTCACCCTTCTTGATGAATCGGCCGATACCGCCCAGTTCCTTCATGGCTGCCTCGAGCATGGCGGCAGGCTCACCGTTCATGATTGCAGCAAGGTCGGCGTTGCCATCGGCTGCTGGAACCTGACCGGCCGAAGGTACGGTCGATGCCATAACATCCATCATGCCGCTACTCTTTACTGTCACTAACGCTCCGGCTGCTGCCAGAGTCTTCAGAAAATCCCGTCTATCCATTTGTTTTTATTGTATTGTGCCTGGTTAGCAATTAAAACTGCGCTATATTTTCTGTTCACTATTTGCTCTGTTTAATCTTGCTATAACAGGCGGAATTTGCTAATTTCGCGCAAATTATAGCTATAACTAAAACTCAATATACAACAATGTCCGAAACAAAGAGAATTTCATCAGCTCTGATATCGGTCTTCCATAAGGACGGCCTTGACGAGATTATCAGCAAACTGCATCAGGAGGGTGTTAAACTTATATCTACCGGTGGAACCCAGCGTTTCATTGAGTCTCTTGGCATACCTTGCCAGCCGGTGGAGGAACTTACCGGATACCCTTCAATCCTGGGCGGACGCGTTAAGACCCTTCATCCTAAAGTGTTCGGCGGCATACTGGCCCGCAGGGAGGAGGAGAACGACATGGCCCAGATGGTCAGTTATGATATCCCTGAGATAGACCTTGTGATAGTTGACCTCTATCCCTTTGAGGATACCGTGAAGTCAGGTGCGGAGGATGCTGATATCATTGAGAAGATAGACATAGGCGGAATATCACTGATCCGTGCCGGTGCCAAGAACTTCAAGGATGCCGTTATCGTTGCCAGTAAGGATCAGTACAAGCCTCTGCTTGACATACTGAACGAGCGTGGCGCCGAGACTACCCTTGAGGAGCGCCGCTGGTTTGCCAAGGAGGCGTTTGCCGTTTCGTCATACTATGACAGTTGCATCTACAACTGGTTTGCATCAGGTGATGATGAGGATCATTTCCGCCTGGCACTGGACGGACACAAGGCAATGCGCTATGGTGAGAACCCTCATCAGAAAGGCGTATTCCACGGTGACCTGGATGCCATGTTCGATCAGGTACACGGAAAGGAGATATCTTATAATAACCTGCTGGACATAAACGCAGCCGTTGACCTGATCGATGAGTTTAATGAGACCACATTTGCCATACTCAAGCACAACAACGCCTGCGGCGTGGCTTCACGTCCTACATTGCTCCAGGCTTGGAAGGATGCTCTGGCCGGTGATCCTGTATCAGCATTCGGCGGAGTCCTGGTAGCCAACGCTCCCATTGACAAGGCTACTGCCGAAGAGATAAACAAGATATTCTTTGAGGTAATAATAGCTCCCGATTATGATTTTGACGCACTGGAGATACTGGGTCAGAAAAAGAACCGCATCATCCTGGTGCGCAAGGATCAGAAACTGCCTGTCAAACTGGTACGTTCTGCCCTGAACGGCGTGCTTGTACAGGATAAGGATACCAAGATCGAGACTCCTGATGACCTTAAGCTTGTAACCTCACGCAAGCCCTCTGACGATGAGATTGAGGATATGCTGTTTGCCAACAAAATTGTCAAGAACAGCAAGAGCAACTCTATAGTATTTGCCCGCGGCAAGCAGTTGCTGGCCAGCGGCGTGGGTCAGACATCAAGAGTGGATGCACTGAAGCAGGCTGTTGAGAAAGCTCACGGATTCGGATTCACACTTGAGGGCGCTGCCATGCTGCGTTGAACTGGCAGACAAGGCCGGTGTAAAGAATGTGATTCACCCGGGAGGTTCGGTACGCGACCAGGAGTCAATAGACTACTGCGAGCAGCATGACATGACTATGGTCATGACAGGTTTCCGTCATTTCAAACATTGATTATTAACGCATAACACATACAATAGTGGGCCTTTTTTCACTAACACAGGAATTATCGATGGATCTTGGCACTGCCAATACCATCATTATGCACAATGACAAGATTGTAGTTAACGAGCCTTCGATCGTTGCCCTGGACAACCGCACCGACAAGATGGTGGCAGTGGGTAACCAGGCCAAGATGATGTATGAGAAGACCAACAAGGATATCCGCGTGGTCCGTCCTTTGAGAAACGGCGTGATTGCCGATTTTGATGCCTGCGAGCAGATGATGCGCGGACTGATAGGTATGGTTGATACCGGCCGCCGCCTCTTCTCACCCTCGCTCAAGATGGTGATAGGTGTTCCGTCAGGCAGTACCGAGGTGGAGCTCCGTGCCGTACGTGACAGTGCGGAACACGCTGGCGGACGTGAGGTCTACATGCTGTTTGAGCCTATGGCTGCCGCAATAGGTATCGGCATTGACGTACTTGCCCCTGAGGGCAACATGATTGTCGATATAGGCGGCGGTACCACAGAGATTGCAGTAATCTCACTGGGCGGTCTGGTATCAAACAACTCCGTAAAGGTGGCAGGTGATGATTTTACAGCCGATATCCAGGAGTACATGGGACGTCAGCATAACGTCAAGGTATCGGAGCGTATGGCCGAGCGTATCAAGATTAACGTAGGAGCTGCTCTTACGGAGCTTGGTGATGAAGCCCCCGAGGATTACATCGTGAACGGCCCCAACAAGATTACAGCCCTGCCTATGTCCATCCCGGTCTGTTATCAGGAGATTGCCCACTGTCTGGACCGTTCAATAGCCAAGATAGAATCAGCTGTGCTGAGTGCCCTTGAGAACACTCCTCCTGAACTCTATGCAGATATCCTCAAGAACGGTGTCTATCTGTCAGGCGGTGGATCGATGCTGCGCGGCATAAGCAAGCGTCTGGCCGATAAGATCGGAATAGAGTTCCATGTGGCCAGCGAGCCTCTTCTGAGTGTAGCCAAGGGCACAGGTGTAGCCCTGAAGAATGTTGACAGGTTCTCATTCCTGATGAGATAAACAGCATCGGTAGCAGTGCGTTCCCTGCTTGATTTCATAGTAAGGCACAGCTACGTTTTCCTGTTTATCCTGCTGGAGACGTTATCGCTGATACTTCTGTTCGGCTTCAATGACCGTCAGAAAGAGGCGTTCATGACTTCGGCCAATTCAATGTCCGGCACTGTTTTCAGATGGAGGTCAGGGGTAGAGCAGTATTTCGGTTTCCGCAAGGAGAACGCTCTGCTGGTTGAGGAGAATGCCCGTCTGCGTGCAATGCTCTACCAGCTTACTGACAGCCAGTATGCCAGTATGGAGAATTCCATGTCTGCTGACGGTGTCATCGTGGCCAGAGTCATAGACAATTCGGTACGTAAGGACGATAATTACATCACGATAGACAAAGGCCGCCGTGACGGGGTTGCCCAGGGTATGGGAGTGTATAATCCCACAGGTGTGGTTGGCGTGGTGATGGTGGCCGGCAAGCGTTATTCGGTGGTCATGCCTGTGCTGAACGGCAATACCAGTATCAGTTGTAAGATAAAGGGTACAGACAGTTTCGGCTTCCTGGAATGGGAGGGCGGCGATCCTTATCTGGCTCAGATCAAGGATATCCCGTATCATTCGGTGATAAGCGTGGGCGATACTATAGTCACTACAGGCTTTTCATCGATATTCCCTGAAAACATCCCTATCGGCACGGTATCGGATGTGGAGCGTATGAAAAACGGCTACACTCTGAGAGTTGAGGTTAACCTGGCGGTTGACTTTTCGGACCTGGGTTGGATTTATATCCACTCCAATACCCGAGACCCTGAGATTGACGCTTTGTATCAACAGATTGGCAGATAAGGCTTATGGATAGGGATTTGTTCTTGCATCGTCTGTTTTCATTGTTGCTACTGGTGGCTCTTCAGGTGCTCTTCCTGAACAGGATAGCTCTGTTCGGTTATGCCACCCCCCTGTTCTATATCTGGCTGATAGCCCGTTTTGACAGTTCCATGACGCGTTCAGGCGTGCTTCTTTGGGCGTTTTTTCTGGGGCTTCTGATTGACCTGTTTTCCGGGACTCCTGGCCTGAATGCTGCCTCGGCAACGCTTCTTGCCATGTTTCAGCCTGTTTTTTTAAAACTGTTCGTTCCTCTAGACAGATATGATGTGATTGTTCCGGGCTCGTCAACGATGGGAGGCAGACCTTTTACCGGTTATCTGTTACTACTTACAGTACTGCATCATACCGTCTATTTCATACTGCGCAGCATTCCGCTGGGCGACTGGCCTGTTCTGGTGCTCAAGATAGTATTCAGCGCCATAATGACATTAGTCTTCATGCTTGTGGCCGAACTGGTCTCTCCAAATCACGGACCAAAACGTTCATGAAACGGTGAAAAACCACAGGTTTGACAACAGGAAGTACGTGATAGGCATATTGGTGATGACCGTTGTGCTGGTTTACGTGATACGCCTGTTCCAGATTCAGATACTTGATACCCGTTACCGCAACTCGGCCGACAACAATGCACTCTATTACCGGACTGTCTATCCCACCCGTGGCGTGATATATGACCGCAACGGCAATATGATCGTAAGCAACCAGCCATCGTTTGACGTGATGGTGGTGATGCGTAACGTCAAGAATCTGGATACACTTGCTTTCTGCAGGTCTCTGGATATAACCCCGGATTTTTTTGAGAGCCGGATGGCCGATATACGTAATGTCCGTAAGAACCCGGGTTATTCGGCATATACCGAGCAGGTATTTCTGGCGCAGCTGTCGGTCAGTGAGATATCAGATTTCAGGGAGAACCTGTACCGTTTCAGCGGTTTCAATATAACCCAGCGCCAGCAACGCAAGTACAGTTATGAGGCTGCCGCACATCTGCTGGGTGATCTGGGTGAGGTTTCCAGGAGTGAGATAGAGAGTGACGGATGGTATACGCAGGGTGATGTCATCGGAAAACAGGGAGTTGAAAAATACTATGAGTCCAGCCTGAGAGGCGAGAAAGGAACCGAGATACTGCTTAAGGATGCCTACGGGCGTATACAGGGCAGTTATTATAACGGAGAGTATGATAAGGAGGCTGTACCGGGACGTAATCTGACGCTGGGACTGGATATAGAACTGCAGATGTTGGGTGAAAAACTGATGCAGAACAAGATAGGCAGCATTGTGGCGATAGAGCCCAAGACGGGAGAGATTCTATGCATGGTGTCGGCTCCGTCGTTCAATCCCTCCGAACTGTCCGGCCGGCATCGCGGCGAGCATTATCAGGAACTATCATCCAGAGCAGACAAGCCTTTGCTTAACAGGCCAATTCAGGGAACATATCCTCCCGGTTCAACTTTCAAGACATCTCAGGCGCTGACGTTTCTGCAGGAGGACATCATAGACACCCAGACCAGATACCCATGTACGGGAGGTTTCTCATTCAGAGGGTTAAGGGTGGGATGTCATAATCATTCGTCACCGTTGGCCCTGAATTTTGCCATTGCCACATCCTGCAACGGATATTTCTGCTGGGGCTACTACTATATGATAGGCGCTGCCAAGTACGGGACTCCGCAAAAGGCGCTTACCGTTTGGAAGGACTATATGGTCGATATGGGATTCGGTTATACACTTGGCGTTGACCTGCCGGGTGAGGCCCGCGGCATGATTCCCAACTCCGATTATTATGACCGCCACTATAACAGGTCATGGAATGGCCTGACAACCATCAGCAACGCGATAGGGCAGGGAGAAGTTACTCTTACTCCGTTGCAGATAGCCAACCTTGGCGCAACTATAGCCAACAGGGGCTATTACATTACGCCACATGTGGTCAGGTCTGTCGAGGGTCAGGATATTCCCGATTCGGCTTTCATCAGGCATGACGTCAATGTTGACAGGGAGAACTATGAGATAGTGGTTAAGGGTATGCGCCAATCTGTCATTGACGGTACTTGCCGTGCCGCCAACAACAGTGACTATCTGGTTTGCGGCAAGACAGGAACGGCACAGAACAGAGGCGCCGACCACTCAGTGTTCATGGGTTTTGCGCCAATGGACGACCCTAAGATTGCCATTGCGGTATATGTTGAGAACGGTGGATTCGGTGCCGTATACGGAGTGCCTATCGGGGCGCTTATGATGGAGCAGTACATAACCGGTGGCTTATCCGAGGCAAGCAGGAAGAAAGTTGAGGATTATTCCAACCGTAAAATAGATTATGGAGAGGAGGAACGTTGACATATTCGGCTCGATAGACTGGCTGACAATACTTATTGTACTGGCCATAATGGTGTGCGGATGGTTCAGTATATGCGGGGCCAGCGCTGACCTGGAGAACCCGGACCTGTTCTCGTTCGCCACTCGTCCCGGTAAGCAGATGGTCTGGATAATCTGTGCAATTGTGCTGGGCGCAGTGATGCTGTTCATCACTGAGAACTTTTACAATTCATATGCCTACATAGTCTACATATTACTGCTTCTGCTGCTGTTGGTTACCATATTCGTAGCCAAGGATACCAAGGGGTCACGTTCGTGGCTTAACCTGGGGCCTGTCAGCCTTCAGCCGGCCGAGTTTGCCAAGTTTGCCACAGCATTGGCTCTGGCCAAATTTGTAGACAGGTTTGATTTCAATCCCCAGCATTTGGGTGATATCGTTAAGGCATGTGCGGTATTTGTAATACCCATGATACTGATTGTCGCCCAGAATGAGACCGGATCGGCCTTGGTCTATCTGGCATTTCTGCTGGTGTTGTACAGAGAGGGTATGACAGGCAGCGTGCTGTTCCTGGGGTTCTGCGCCATACTGTTCTTTATACTGGAGATCAAGTTCAGTCCGGTATCTTTCGGTGACCAGCCTTTCAAACTGGGAACCTGGCTGGTGCTGACCATAATACAGCTGCTGGAGACCTTAATGATATGGTTACTGTCAAAAGACCGCAGTCTTACATTTACCGTTCTGGGCATCGGGTTAGGAGGAATGCTGATAGGACTGGCAGTATCGCTCTCCATCATCCCGTTCAAGGTTACCCTGCTGCAGGTTGCGCTAATAGTAATAACAAGCGCCTATATAGTATTCCGCGCCCTTAAGGATATGGCAAGCCGATATATTCTGGTTGCTGCGTTTGCAGTCTGCTCAGTAGGTTATCTCTTTTCGGTAGACTATGCTTTCAACAAGATCCTGCAGCCTCACCAGCGTACACGTATCAATGTAATACTGGGTCTGGAGGATGATCCCAAGGGAGCCGGCTATAACGTGAACCAGTCACTGATAGCCATAGGTTCGGGCGGCCTGACCGGAAAAGGATTCATGAAAGGAACCCAGACCAAACTCAAGTATGTACCGGAGCAGGATACAGACTTTATTTTCTGTACCGTGGGCGAGGAGCAGGGATTCAAAGGCTCTGTATTTGTGCTGTTGCTCTATCTCAGTTTATTGCTTCGCCTGATTTTCCTTGCCGAGCGGCAATCGTCCGTATTCGGCCGCGTGTACGGCTACTCGGTGGTCTGCATCCTGCTGTTCCACCTATTTATTAATATTGGAATGGTACTGGGCATCACGCCCGTAATAGGAATCCCTCTGCCGTTCTTCAGCTACGGAGGCTCATCACTCTGGGGCTTCACCATCCTGCTCTCCGTCTTTCTGCGCATTGACTGCGAGCGCACCACCAGCTATTAGAATTCTATAGATCATCAATGATATTGAATTTTTTCCAGTATTTGGTCTTTTTATAAACCTTGGCATAGCCTTTCTTTACATGGAGAATCCCATATCTTGAAAATGTCCTGTCGTGTATTCGGGGCGGAACAAGACAAAAGATATTGACTGACTCCAGATTGTCACACCCCCAAAAAGAATAATTGTTGATTTCTGAGACACCTTCAGGTATAGAAACCCTTTCCAGGTTTTTGCAATTCATAAACGCACTTGCATCAATGCACCGCACCATAGAAGGTATATCTATTTCTTTAAGGCTTTCACAACCGGAAAAAGATTCATTCCAAATAATCTGCAGGCTATCCGGCAAGCAGATAGATTGTAATTGAGAGCAACCATGAAATGCCAAGTCAGCTATAGCATACATATTTTGGGGCAAATGGATTTGTTCTATCCCGGCGCAATCCATAAATGCGGAGCCAGAAATAAATTCAACACAATCCGGGATATTCACAGTCTTATTGACTGTAAAGAAGTGTCTCCACTAAATACTTCAGTGCCTATTTCTATTACGCTGCCTGGTATTGTGATTTGTTTCAGGGAATTGCAGTTATAGAATGCTCTATCATGAATATAAACAATGCTTTCCGGAATGTTTATGCTATAAAGATTGTGGCATTCACCAAAAGATGCCTGGCCTATTTCCTTGATTCCATCCTGTAGAATAACAGTCTCCAAATCCACACAGCCGTAAAATGCATAATCTCCTATTCTTTTAATTCCAACCGGAATTGTGACAGAACTTATACCCTCACATTCCAGGAATGACTGATCCGCAATATATGATATGTCTTCCGGTATAACAGTGTTAATGCAGCCTACCATAAGCGTATTGTCAGATTTCCGGATTATTGCATTGCAATTATCCCTTGAATCATAATAAGGGTTGTGCTCGTGAACTGTTATGTTGGATAAAGAATGGTTTCGGCCAATTGCTCCAATGTCTATCTGCCTGACATTGCATGGTATTGACACAGAACCAAGTGAGTTACACATCATAACTGATTGTTTTTTTATGGTATTCAGTGATTCAGGTAAAATCAGGGCTTCCATGTAGGGACAGTTATAGAAAGCAAAGGGTTCCAAGCTGGTAACACTATATTTTTTTCCATGATACTTAATGAAATCAGGTATCTCAATTATGGTTTTACGGCTGTCATCTTTTTGTCGGTAACTCAATACACCAACGGTTGAATCGGACGTAATGACATAATTGATATCTTCTCTTGTTATTCTTTTGGCATTGCATAAAGAACAAAACAGGCTGGCAATTAACAATATATTTTTTAGGGATATAGCCTTTGAAACTACGCGCTTCGCACTAAAATTATAGGTCATCAATGATATTGAATTTTTTCCAGTATTCATTTGATTCATAAATTTTTTTGCATCCTTTTAAAATGTGGAGAAAGACTGATTCGAAATCTTCAGAATAAATGTCATTTACATCTTGTGGAATGACTGAATAATTAAATATGTCAGTAATTGAGGGACATTGAGCGAATATGTCTTTTCCAATTTTTTTAAGGCCAGCAGGAATACTTACTGTTTCTAGCTGTTGGCATCCATGAAAGACGTCATCTCCAATGGTTATAACACTTTTTGG
The DNA here is from genome assembly GCA_902802285.1 of uncultured Bacteroidales bacterium. Classification (GTDB taxonomy): domain Bacteria; phylum Bacteroidota; class Bacteroidia; order Bacteroidales; family Bacteroidaceae; genus Colenecus. Next base: position 11,109 of record CADCLI010000038.1, on the reverse strand, counting down.
TATGGAAATATTTTTTAATGAAGAACATCCCCAGAAAGTTCCATTGCCGATAGTTTGAACAGTATTAGGTATTTCTACTTCTTCTATAGATGAAAACTGAAACATTTTATCCGGCAAAGATTTAAGACCAAAGGGCAAGATAACCTTCTTTATACAATTTGTACAAAAAAACCCATTTGGAATACTATCGTTCCATTTGTATTCTATATTACATCCGCTTCCATTTGGGCCAGCAGTTTTTAAATTGAAACATCCTGACCATATGTCAAATGCGGTATTGCAATAGGAATCAATTATTACTTTTGAAAGTTTTTGACAGAACTCAAAAGCGCCGCTATTTATGTTATTTATGGTTTCAGGAATATAAACAGAAGTGATATACTGATTCTTAAATGCCTGCTCTCCTATTGCTACTACAGTGTATTGTATATTGGATATAGGCGAGGAAACCATGGATGGGATGTTTATATCACCACTGCAAACCGACGAAACAACTTTTACAGTTTTATTTGTGTAATCTAATATCTCATAACGTAGATTGTTTGCAATAAACCCCTTCTCGTTAGTATATCTCTTACCATCATAAACATTTATTTGAAATGGCAAATATGGAAATGTATCTATATAATTTGAATATAATCCGTCGGGGATTCTTAACAAAGTAGAGGCAGGGATATAATTAAAGGTCTTATTTGTAAAATGCACTTTTGATAAATCTGTCCAGTTAATATTTATCGTTGATAAATGCTCACTCTTTGAAAAGACATTATCACCTATAGTTTCTATTGTTTCTGGTATTGTAATATTTACAAGCCCTCGGGTGCCCCAAAAACACGAATCAGGGATTACAACAACAGAACGTGGAAGTGTGATATCAGAAGGCATATTATGCTGCTTTAGTGCATCAGCGCACAAGTCTGTGACATTAAAAATGGTACCATAAAGGTTAATTACAGAAGGAATGACTCCATTATCTGAGTTAATGAGAAACCCGTCAAAGCGTAAATTATTGCCTTTTATAACAGTATATTTTTTTCCATCCATAATAAATCGTCCCCTGTTTAAATGACAATTGCCATCGGTAATGAGCCCGAAAATATTCCATGTTTTATCGTCCATGTATTCATTTATACATCCAGAAGGAACAGATAGAGTTACATAATTAGGAAATATGTCAGAATCATAGTTTTTAAGACTTCCACCAGGGAAAGGATTGTATAGGCTATCTGTAGTTACTTCTAACCTGGGTTCCGTCCAATGGACAATAATTGTGTTTAAATTAAATAAATATTTAAATGCCGATCGTCCAATAGTTTTAACAGATGCAGGAATGTCGATTGATACGATACGGCTTATATCTGTTTGAAAAGGTGAAAAAAAAGCGGAGTCATTTATGGAATGGACAATGTATTTCTCTCCGTTTGACATTATACAGGAATCTAGTGTAATATTACTCTCATTTATGGTTGCAAAACCACTAACGCATGCATAGTGATTCGTGTCATCTAAAGAATACACTATTCCATTAATTATTGTGTCACATGAGTGGATATATGATTGTTGGAAAAGTCTTTCAGATTCAGATCCTGCAGCAGATGTAGAATAAAAAAGGCCGGCTACAAATAATATAAGTGATAAACGATATATTTTCATGGTATAGTAAATCTGTAATAACGGTTCCAAATTTCGGACATGTGGGTTGACAAAACAATCAGCGAAATAAATAACTTGCTTATTCCCCCTAAATATTGCTTTTTCATATTAGTAGAGTTTTTCGCAAATTTAGTAATAATACATATAATATAATTTTTTTTGCATTATTATAAATGAAGTACCTTTGCAAAAACAATAAGAACACAATGTCTTACAAGAGAAATGCTATAGGTCTGCTTACACTACTTTTTCTAATAGGATGTGCCCAAACTGGTGATATTATTTTGTGCATGTTTATTTGAACTTTTGAATCAGCAGATTATATTTTAACGACAAAACTACATTCAATTATGAAAAGGTTATTATTCTTTTTATTATTCTTAGCAGTTATGATGAGCGTTTATGCTCAATCGGAAATTAAGGCTTATGGCGACAGTCCCAAAGCTCGAGGTGTCATCCAAGGTGTTGTCAGGGATTCTGTGGGTCCAATGGATGCTTTTATTTGCGAGAAGGATTACAAAAACAAAGAAGTTAAATTTACATATGCTGACAGGAATGGACATTTTTCTTTTAAACTCGTAAATCCAGCTGATTCTATTGAGATAAGGCATATTGGATATTATTCCATAAAAGCCCCGATTACAAAGGATCATTATGATGTTTTTTTACAGAGAGATCCCAACATTCCTGAAGAATACGTAGGAAGTAGAACCGAATTAAAGATGATTGGAGCTTTTAGTCCCAGTGACATCCATCCATTATTGTATTTAAACAATCGTTGGGTAATTCCAGATCGTGCCAATTGGGATGGGATTGATTATACAAAAGATAAATTCAGTAAGAAAGAGATTGCTATTCTGCTTGGAATTGAAGCAGACAGTATAATAAAAATAGAAGTCCTTAAAGGTAAAGCTGCCACGAAGAGATGGAGTACGCGTGCAAAGAATGGATCTATTGAAGTCTGGACAAAAGGACATAAGTAAAATACCTTGTAATTGTTCTACTGTCAGCTCTGTATGAACGAATGACAAAAGATTTAGCCATAAAGGGACCCGGCCATATTGCTAAAGTAGATAATGTCGTTGATACTGAAGATACAATTTCAGGTGCCATCACGTATAACTTTTTTATAGTAGATCAGTATTCGGATTATAACTATTATCCGTATCCTAGAGAACATAAAGACCACTATTATATACAAAAAGATAGATTTGGGCATCTTCTGGGGACAGATATTGAATGCTTTATATGGAAAGATAAAGATGAATCATAATAAATGTTTCAATGAATAGTAATAGTTTCAGGTTTTACATTTTTACCATACTGGTATCGTTTCACGGTTTATATTCATTATCTGCTCAATCTACCAAAGAAGATATATTACGCAAGTACTAATGATGCGATTTTATCGCATCATTAGTAGAATTGCAAAGTAAATCATTCCCTTATGTAACAAAAGATGAAAAAGATACCTTGTTTAGTGTCACTGTTATTGGGTTGTTTGATTGGAAATGCTCAGGAAAAAACAAGGCAGAGCATCATAGTAAGAGACTCTGTTGGATCTATAATTTCTATAAATGAAAAGGAATATAGAAATGATAGCATTGTTAGAAACATTCATTTTGTTATTGATAAAGACGGTCGCAAGATTCCTTCTTACAAAATTGATTACTCTCAATTAATAAACAAAAACCATGTTGATTCAGTATTGACTTATTATGCATATAAAGGGACTGATAGTATACAAGATAAGATTGTAACATTTTCATTTGATATAAAGAAAAAACTATTGATATCCCAAATGACCCAATATGTTAATAAAGTTGATGTTGTATATCCGAGTGTACAATTAAAAGTTTATAAATATAATAGAACCGGAAAAGTTGTTAAAGTGAAATACAGCCAAAAAAATGGTAGTAAAATGTCATGCGAATATATTGATAAGATTTCATACAAAAACAATAATGTAACTGTCAAAAGGTTCTTTTTTCCATCATATAATAATAAAGGAAAAAAAGTGTTTATTCCTAGAAGAGAATGTGAGTTATATCTGTTATCAACGCTTGATGATGATAATCGTGTTATTTGTCAAAAAGAAAAACAATTGTCAGAGAATGATATTGTAGCCAAAGTCTCAAGATTTGAATATGATAATTATGGCAATTTGGCAAAAACAGACTTTTATTCACAGACAGACATTGGAGAATTATACTTATATAGTGATTTTAATGAAATCAAATATGAATCTGGCAAAATCATAAGTGTTATTCATTATAGAGAAACTTCGCCTGACATCAAGGTGCTTTTGTTTAGTGAAGAATATTTATATAAATAATCAGTAACGATAAAAATAAGAAAGATGAGACATCCCTGTAATAACAGTTTGCTGGTTGCCTTGCTGGCACTCCTTTCTTTAACTGAGGTTCATGGAAAAGAACAGATTCATTATGAGAAGCTTATCTATGAACTGTCTGGGGACAGAGCATCTGTTGTGGGGTGGGCGGATTCAACATATTCACAGTTAATTATTCCGCAAACGATTGTGTGGGATGGCAAACCTTATATTACGACATCTATCGCAGATAATGCATTCATCAGATGCAGGAACCTGAATAGCGTGGTACTGCCGGAATCCATACGTAGAATAGGCTCGTTAGCTTTTGCTTTCTGTACTGATTTGCATGAGATTATTATTCCGTCCACAATTGACACCATCTGTACCGATGCGTTCTACCGATGTGACGGTTTGCCGATAGAGGGTGGCATTCATTATGCCGGCTGTTTCCTAGCAAACGTGTCGGACTGTGATGCTCAACACCTTGTTATTCGTGAAGGCTGCAGGTTTATTGGCGACAATGCTTTTTCAGAATGTCATAAACTGATATCAGTAAAGATACCTGAATCGGTAAAAGTGATAGGAAATTTTGCCTTTGCCGGTTGCAACTCATTGAAGCAGTTATATATACCGGAATCTGTTGAAACAATCGGTTCTTCGGCTTTCGCTATGTGTTCCGTTCTGGAAATAATCCATTTGCCGGCAAACGTGCAGTCTTATTCTTTTGACCTGCTTATTGACTGTAACAGCTTAAAGGAACTCTATATAACATCAGAATATCCTCCCTCGATAATGGATTTTGTAGGGACACATAACCCCGCAATTGACAACTTTCATAGATTCAATCCTGAAAGGTGCGTTTTATATGTGCCACGCGACAGCAGGAAACTATACAGGGATTCTTCCGGCTGGAGAAGTTTCAAAAAAATAAAGGTATTAAAGTAACGTAAGGACCAATTCTGTATAAATCCATTATTGCTGAGGCCTGGGACGATTATGGTGCTTTTTCTTCTTTTTCTTCTTGTCAAAGCGTGACAGGTCACCGTCGGTCAGAATATCGTTCTCTATGCGGGAGTCTGTCTTGACGGCATTCTCATCCAGACTCAGAGGTTTCTGACCCTTACGGTTCAGGGCAATAATCTCTAGTGCACGCTGTGGAGTGATGGTCTCCACATTGGCGGCAAAGACCTTATCGGTAGAGTATGAGAGCTGGCCGTTCAGGATATCGGCCTTGAAGAAATAGTAGGTGTTGTCCATAGTCTCCAGCGGAATGTCACGTGAGGGGAATCCTTTCTGTGCCTCCACGTATGCATCAACCTCATAGTTGAGGCAGCACTTGAGCTTGGCGCACTGGCCGGCCAGTTTCTGCGGGTTCATGGAGAGGTCCTGGAAACGGGCGGCACCGGTTGAGACCGATACAAAACTGGTCATCCAGGTGGTGCAGCAGAGTTCTCGTCCGCAGGGGCCTATACCACCTATGCGTCCTGCCTCCTGACGGGCACCAATCTGTTTCATCTCAATGCGTACATGGAAGGCATCGGCCAATACCTTAATGAGCTGGCGGAAATCCACACGGCCATCAGCAATGTAGTAGAAGATGGCCTTGAGTCCGTCACCCTGATACTCCACGTCACCGATCTTCATCTCCAGACCCAGGTCTTTGGCAATCTGGCGGGAGCGTATCATGGTGTCATGCTCGCGGGATTTGGCCTCGGCATACTTCTCCATATCTACCTCACGGGCCTTACGATAAACTCGCTTTATCTCTATGTCGGGGCGCAGGTTGGCTTTTTTCATCTGGAGTTTGACCAAGCGGCCGGTCATGGTTACAGTGCCTATATCGTGCCCGGGATTGGATTCAACAGCAACGATATCGCCTTTTTCAAGAGGCAGGTTGTTTGAGTTGATGAAGAATCCCTTGCGGGTGTTCTTGAACTGAACCTCCACATATTCGCAGTCATCGGCTCCGGGTACGCCTGCCAAGTAGTCAAAAGAGTGCAGTTGCCCCATGCCGCGGCCGCAACCCTTGCAGCATATTCCGCCGCTTCCGTTATTGAGTATGAAATCCTGATCCATATCTTATTGTTTCATTAGCATGATGGTCTTGAGTGAAAGGTCAAAGAATACCATCTTGGAATTAACGTTCTGTTCTATATCTCGTTGGGCATCGGACAGAGTGTCCATAAGCCCTATAATGTTGTTCTCATTTACGTATGGGGCGAACCTTACCGAGAACTGTCTCTCCTGATCTGTCAGATAGTTGAGATCAGGATTATGGAAGTTGCAGATAAAGTTCTCCCTTATCATGCGCTGGCAGTAGGCCAGGAACCGTTTCTGCCACTCGCGGCCGCCACCTGCTATGCTCTCCGACCACCGTTTAAGGTCCTTGAGTTTACGGCCGTATGCCAGACGCATAAGTTGGGTAAAATAGTCAAAGAACTCTTCACTTTCTGTATTAACACGCAGAGCACTCATGGCTTTGAACCAACTTCCACCGCTCAGATGTGCAATCTTTTGTGCGGCATCCGGTTCAAGTTGATAACCGGCACCCTGAAGCCTTTCTGCAATCTCCTGCTCGGGAATGCGACGGAAGTCTATGCGCTGGGTACGGCTCAAGATGGTCTCCAGCATCTGCTCAGGGGCATCGGTTGTAAGTATGAATACCGTTTGGGCGGGCGGCTCCTCCAGCAGCTTGAGGAGAGAGTTGGCACACTGGGGGTTCATTTTCTCTGCATGCCATATAATCATTATCTTGTAACCGCCCTCTACGGATTTGAGTGACAGCTTGGACATGATGGATTCGCTCTCCGTAACGAATATGCTGGCTTGTTTGTTATCTGCATTGATTGCCGATAACCACTCCTCGAATCCAAAGTATTGCTTGTCAAGAACGGTTTCACGCCATGTGGTTATCTCATCGTCCGATACTGTGGTGCGCTCTGAACTTTTGCTCTTGTTTATTACTGGGAATACAAAGTGCAGGTCGGGGTGGACCAGCTTGTCCATCTTTACGCAGGCGGGGCACTTGCCGCAGGAGTCTGCAGCAGTGCCTTTGTCACGGCAGAGCAGATAGCGGGCAAAAGCAATGGCTGTCTGCAACTTGCCTACCCCCTCGGGACCGCAGAACAGCAGTGCGTGGGGCACAGTTCCGGCCTGAGCGTCCTTTATGAGCCGCTCAATCACATCCTGCTGTCCTATTACATCCCTAAAGTACATTGGCTTTGGCTTTGGCTTTGGCGTTGGCGTTGGCCATCCGGCATGTGGCTTTCGGCCTAAAGGCCGCTTTGTAGCCAACGCCAATGCCAACGCCAACGTTTATTATAAAATGCTGCAACCCTGGCAAGGCTTGAGCTGCTTAAAGAAGTCATTTCCCTTATCGTCCACCAAAATGAATGCCGGGAAGTCCTCAACCTCAATCTTCCAGATGGCCTCCATGCCAAGCTCAGGATACTCAACGCACTCAATTGACTTGATGTTGTTCTGGGCCAGGATGGCAGCGGGGCCGCCTATTGAACCCAGGTAGAATCCGCCGTGTTTCTTGCAGGCATCGGTAACGGCCTGTGAGCGGTTACCCTTGGCCAGCATGATCATTGATCCGCCGTTGTCCTGGAACTCATCAACGTAGGGATCCATACGTCCTGCGGTGGTGGGGCCCATAGAGCCGCAAGCCATGCCGGCAGGGGTCTTGGCGGGACCTGCGTAGTAGATGGGGTGCTCCTTGAGGTACTGAGGCATAGGCTCACCTGCATCAAGACGTGCCTTGATCTTGGCGTGTGCTATGTCACGACCTACTATGATGGTGCCGTTAAGGCTCAAACGTGTGCTTACGGGATACTGTGAGAGCTGCTTGCAGACCTCGGCCATGGGGCGGTTCAGGTCTACCTTTACGGCATCGCCCTCGCCGGCCTGACGGAGCTCCTCGGGAATCAGTTCGTATGGTTTATCGTCCATCTTCTCAATCCAGATACCGTCCTTGTTTATCTTGGCCTTGATGTTGCGGTCGGCACTGCAGCTTACGCCCAGACCTATGGGGCAGCTTGCACCGTGACGCGGCAGACGGATAACACGAACATCATGAGCCATATACTTGCCGCCGAACTGGGCGCCCAGACCAATCTTGTAGGCTTCCTGCAGCAGCTGTTTCTCCAGCTCTACATCGCGGAATGCGCGGCCGGTCTCATCGCCTGTGGTGGGCAGTGAGTCATAATAGTGGGTCGATGCCAGCTTGACGGTGAGCAGGTTCTTCTCAGCGCTGGTACCGCCAATCACGAATGCAATGTGGTAGGGAGGGCAGGCTGCGGTACCCAGGCTCTTCATCTTCTCAACCAGGAAGGGAATCAGAGTGCCGGGGTTCTGTATGCGGGCTTTGGTCTCCTGATACAGGTATGTCTTGTTGGCCGATCCGCCGCCCTTGGTAACCATCAGGAAACGGTACTCCATACCCTCGGTAGCCTCTATGTCAATCTGGGCGGGCAGGTTGCACTTGGTGTTCACCTCATTATACATATCTAATGGAGCATTCTGGCTGTAGCGCAGGTTCTCCTCGGTATAGGTCTTGTAAACGCCCTCGGAGAGTGCCTCCTCATCACAGAATCCGGTCCAGACCTGCTGGCCCTTCTCACCGTGGATGATTGCGGTTCCGGTATCCTGGCACAGAGGCAGCTTACCCTTGGCCGATACCTCTGCGTTGCGCAGGAATGTAAGTGCTACATATTTATCGTTATCTGATGCCTCGGGGTCACGCAGTATCTTGGCTACCTGCTCGTTGTGTGAGCGGCGCAACAGGAAACTTACATCGCGGAATGCGGCATTGGCCATACGGGTCAGACCCTCCTTCTGAACCTTGAGGATAGGTTTGCCCTCAAACTCGCTTACACTTACATAGTCCTTGGTGAGCAGATAGTATTCTGTCTCATCCTTGCCCAGCTGGAACATGGGCGCATACTTGAAATTTGCCATCGTTTGTTATTTTAGTTTATTCCTTTTTTCTGGAACACATTGGGGACGGTTCTCTTTGTGCGCGCACACACAGAGAACCGTCCCCAATGTGTTATTCGGTATCGGGATAGAGGAAATCGTTGTAGGGGTACTTCTGTACATGCAGTTGCTTTACTCTATCGTATAATACTTTACGCATATTCTCAATTCCGGTCTTCTTGAGTGCCGATACAAACAGGCACTCGCCGTTAAGACGTCCCATCCAGGTACGCTGAAGCTCCTCCATGGTGATGTTCTCACGTGTGGCGGGAGTGAGGTCATCAGCCTCCTTCTCTATCCAGGTGTAGGCATCGGTCTTGTTAAAGAGCACTATCTTGGGTTTGTCGCCGGCGCCAAGGTCGGCCAGGGTCTTGTCAACCACCTTCATCTGGTCTTCAAAGTCGGGGTGCGATATATCCACCACGTGTATCAGGAGGTCAGCCTCACGGACCTCATCCAGTGTGGATTTGAATGATTCCACCAGGTCTGTGGGCAGCTTGCGTATGAATCCTACGGTGTCCGAGAGCAGGAACGGCAGGTTATCCACCACCACCTTACGCACCGTTGTGTCAAGGGTTGCAAAGAGCTTGTTCTCGGCAAACACATCGCTCTTGGAGAGCAGGTTCATAAGGGTGGATTTGCCTACGTTGGTGTATCCTACCAGCGCCACGCGGATAAGACGGCCGCGGTTCTTGCGCATGGTGGATTTCTGGCGGTCTATATCGGCCAGCTGCTCCTTGAGCCAGCTTATACGCTTGGTAATGATACGGCGGTCCATCTCAAGCTGGGTCTCACCAGGTCCGCGCAGACCTACCGTACCCTTACCGCCACCGGCACCGGAACCACCTCCCTGACGTTCCAGGTGAGTCCACATTCGCTGCAGTCGGGGCAGCAGATAGCGGTACTGCGCCAGCTCCACCTGTGTCTTGGCGTGGGCCGTCTGCGCACGCATGGCGAATATATCCAGAATCAGCGATGTGCGGTCCAGGACCTTTACGCCCAGCACGCTCTCTATGGCCGACATCTGCTTGGCAGTGAGCTCATCGTCAAAGATTGCCATACCCACCTCATTCTCCATATCCTCCATGCGCTTTATGTAATCACGCATCTCCTCCAGCTTACCTTTGCCTACGTAAGTGGCGGCAAGAGCCTGGGGTATCTTCTGCGTGAAACGGCGCATCACGCGCACGCCGGCGGTATCGGCCAGGAACTCCAGCTCGTCAAGATACTCCGTTGTCTTGCGCTCGTCCTGATCCTGCGTTATGATACCTACCAGTATGGCGGTCTCGGCTTTCTTTTCGGTTATGACTTGGAACTCCTCCTTCATTCTACGTTGGCGTTGGCTTTGGCGTTGGCACCGCCTAAAACTATTACAATTTCACCCTTGGGCTCGTGGGCCTTGAAGTGAGCAAGTACTTCACTCAAAGTGCCGCGCACACACTCCTCGTGCACCTTGGATATTTCGCGGCAGACTGCAACGGGGCGCTCCGGACCGAACGCCTCTATGAACTGCTCCAGCGCCTTGACCAGGCGGAACGGAGACTCGTAGAATATGATGGTGCGCGGCTCATCCTTAAGAGCGGCAATGCGGCTCTGTCGGCCTTTCTTCTGAGGCAGGAATCCTTCAAAAAGGAAACGGTCACAAGGCAGACCCGAGTCAATCAGCGCCGGCACGAAAGCCGTAGCGCCCGGCAGGCACTCCACATCAACTCCCTGCTGCACACACTCGCGCACCAGCATGAACCCGGGGTCCGATATGCCCGGCGTACCCGCATCGCTTATCAGTGCCACAGACTCACCCGCCATAATACGGTTAGCCATAGCGGCCGATGTCTCATGTTCGTTGAACTTGTGGTGTGACTGCAGCGGCTTATGGATGTCATAGTGCTTGAGAAGGACGGAACTGGTACGGGTATCCTCGGCCAGTATAAGGTCCACCTCCTTAAGGATGCGTAATGCCCTCAAGGTGATGTCCTCAAGATTTCCCACCGGGGTGGGTACCAGATATAACTTTCCTGCCATCGTGTATGCGCGCGTGCGTTGCAAAACACAAAAGTAGTCAAAATCCCCGTATCTGACGCTTTTTTTGCTTAAGTTTGCATATCGGATGAGGTGAGAGTATGAAAACAAAGATAAAGAATCCT
>CADCLI010000037.1 GCA_902802285.1 uncultured Bacteroidales bacterium | reverse complement strand
CATATCCGGCTGCATTAATAATGGAGCCGTAGAGGCCGTTGACAATTATGTCGGTGGCATCATAGGCTGGGCCTCCTTAACTAATAGCTCTACGGACAATCATGATACTTACATAACAATTACCGGTTGTAAGAATAACGGCGCGGTGCAATCGGCAAAGAATTGTGTCGGCGGTATTGTTGGAGCCACTTCCGTAGGGCGAAAGAACGCCATTATCCGAATCCTCTCTTGTGTAAATACTGAATCTGTCACCGGAGTCAACTATGTGGGCGGCATCGCCGGACAATTGAATGGAACCACGTATGACTATGCGGAAATCAGCGGTGCAGGACCGTCCAAGAACAATCTTCGGTGCAGGACCGTCCAAGAACAATCTTGAGAACAATCTCAATCTGGGGGCTGTTTCCGGAACTTCTTATAAAGGTGGAATCGCAGGAGGACGGCATAACGACACGTATGGCCAGTTCAACTATGTCTCCAATTACTATACGACATCCGCTTCGATCTCAGGCGGCGTGAACGGCGTTGACCAGGAGGGTGCTAAGGGTGCTTACAAGATTGTCGCTGGCAGCGGCGTGACGTTGACGCCTTCCACTTCGGAGGACCTGCTGCACAGCGGTGTCAAGTACTTTGTCTCCGGTAAGTCCGTTACTGTGACCTTGTCCGGCGGCTCTTCATACAGCGCTGTCGATGGTGCAAGCAACCCCATTGCCTTGACAGACAACGGAGACGGCTCCTATACCCTTACCATGCCGGCCGCTGATGTGACAATATCGGCCAATTAAAGGTCTTGCCAAAAAGATTGCCGTCATCTCAGTAAGGTGGCGGCTTTTTTTTAAATTTGCCGCATAAAGGCCGGATGATTCCAATTTATGACACAAATTGAACGCATAGAGCAGATGGAGAAAATCCTTGACAGCCTGAAGGAGGCTATCGCTCAGGTAAACACCGCTATTTCCCGCCTGCGTGAACTGGGGCCGCAGGCAATGGAGCTGGATGAATATTACGGCAGTCCGGAGTGGTTTGATGACCTCAAGGCCGATGAGAATGGTTTGCTGCCGAAAGGGTTGAAGCGCGGAGTGCTGTCGGAAGACGGAATCTATGATGTGCTGAATGAATACAAGAGTTTTGATTTGTAGGATATGGGAGTAAGGAAAGGAAAGGTTCTGGTTGTTGATGACAACGCAGGAATACGCAAGGCACTTGATATGCTGCTTCCACTTCATTTCGGTGAGGTAAAGACCATACCTTCACCCGTTCAGCTAGTCAGCACCATAGGCACATTCCGCCCTGATGTCATCCTGCTTGACATGAACTTCAATACAGACATCAATACCGGTAATGAAGGCCTCTACTGGATAAATGAGATAAAGCGCATAGCTCCTGATATTGAGGTGGTCCTTTTCACTGCGTATGCCGACGTACAGCTTGCTGTTGAGGGCATGAAACGCGGTGCGTTTGATTTCATCGTCAAGCCCTGGGATAATGACAAGCTTGTTGCAGTACTCAAATCCGCCCTTGACAAGAGCCGCAAGGTTACAAAGCCATCGGTCACCACAGGTACGGATATGTATTGGGGTGAATCCCCAAGAATGCTTGAGATAAAGCATCAGCTTGAAAAGATTGCACCTACCGATGCCACAGTGCTCATAACCGGAGAGAACGGAACCGGTAAGGACGTGCTGGCACGTGAGATACATGCGGCAAGCCTGCGTAACGGTAAGCCCATGGTTGCTGTCGATGCCGGTGCCATAACAGAGACCCTGTTTGAGAGTGAGCTGTTCGGTCATGTAAAGGGAGCTTTCACCGATGCCCATGCCGATCATGCGGGAAAGTTTGAGCAGGCCGATGGCGGAACCCTGTTCCTTGATGAGATAGGCAATATCCCCCTGCATCTGCAGGCCAAACTGCTGCGTGCCATTCAGAACCGCAGCATAGTCAGGGTGGGTGGAACAGAGCCAATACCGGTTGATATAAGGCTTATCTGCGCCACAAACACAGACCTAGGCCGTTTGGTTCGTGAAGGCCGTTTCCGTGAGGACCTTTACTACAGGATAAACACAGTTCACATAGAACTTCCTCCGCTCAGAGAACGTAGGGAGGATATAATCCCTCTGGCCATGCGTTTCCTTAAGACATTTGCAGAGAAGTATCACCGTCCTCTTGAGGGTATAGATGCATCGGCACAGGCTGCGCTTATGGCCCATAGCTGGAGCGGTAATATCCGGGAACTCCAGAACTGCATAGAGAAAGCCGTTATCCTGTCAGATGGAAACTTGCTTGTACGTAAAGACATAGGTTTTGAGACATCGCAGGCCCTTGCAGGGACTCTGCGTGACTCCATGCCCGATGGATATGACGAGGAGCGTCTGGTGCGTGACGCTATGGCCCAGTGCCGCGGAAATATATCGGCAGCAGCCAAGATGATGGGCGTGAGCCGTCCCACATTCTATGCCAAACTCAAAAAGTACGGACTCTGATGACCACGTGGACCGTCATATTGATTGTACTGGCCGCAGTGGTTATCACCGCAGTGATAGCGGTCATACTCACCCGTCGCGGTGACCGCCGCAAGGTGGCCTATATGATGGATGCCCTTGAGGATGGTGAACTAAACTTCTCTTTCCGTGACAAGAACCGCTTTAACCGCACACTCAACCGCATACGTACCATATTTGAGCAGCAGCGGCAGCAGCATGAACAGGACTCCTGGACCAAGCTTATCAGGGTGCTCACCCATGAGATAATGAACACCATATCGCCTGTGGCATCACTCTGTGATACGCTCTCCAAGTCAATGGATGAGAAAGGACATAGTGAACTTGATGTAAAGGCCGGTCTGGAAACCATATCATCATCATCCAGGAACCTTATCAAGTTTGTGGAGACCTACCGTCAGCTTAGCGGTGTGGCACGTCCGGTGCGTAAGGCCATAATGGTAGAGGAACTGATAAATAAGGTGTTCGCGCTGGGCAAGGAGATGACGCCTGAGGGCGTAACCTGTAAGTTCATTGCTAATGATCCGGACCTGATGATATATGCCGATGAAGGGCAGATTTCCCAGATCCTGATAAACCTTGTCAAGAACGCCGTACAGGCCGGCGCATCAGAAATAACAATCACAGGCAGTATGGGAAAGGAGGATGAGGTGATACTAAATGTGGCAAATAACGGCCAGCCTATATCCCCCGAGAGCCAGGAACAGATATTCGTGCCGTTCTTCACCACCAAGAAAAAGGGTAGCGGCATAGGCCTCAGCATATCGCGTCAGATAATGCGCAACCACAACGGCAGCATAGAGCTCACCCGCAGTGACTCCACCGCCACTGTTTTCACACTTATTTTCCGTTGATTCTTTAGTGTAAAGGGTTTACACAAAAGTGTAAAGCTTTACACTTCTTTACACATTGCCAAAATGGAAATAACGCTATAAATCAGTGTTTTACATTTTTGGCACGGAGGTTGCATTGTAAATGGTGTAAATGTTTACAACGTGACTTTACTATGAAACTGAGACTTTTTTGTTTGACGATAGTTATGGCGGCTGGCGGTTTCGTAAGCCTGCACGGACAGGTCATGGGCCTTAAGGACTGTATGGAATATGCCATATCAAACTCCACCAAGGTCCGGATACGGAACGCCCAGTCCGCTGATGCCCGTATTGCACGGCGTGATGCCGTGCTCAGGGCGTTCATGCCGTCCATCAGCGCCGACAGCTACGCCTATTATAACTTCGGCCGCAGCATAGACCCGCAGACCAACACCTATTTCAATCAGACATCATTCCATAACAGCTACGGCATAAGTGCCGGCATCATCCTATTTGACGGGTTCAGCGCCGTCAACAACATGCGTATCTCCAAGACCGGACTTGACATTTCCCAGTCACAAGAAAGGCAGGCCCAGGCCGATATCTGTCTGGCAGTAATGGAGGCATACTACAACGCAGTCTATTATTCTCGCCTCGCATCGATATATCAGGAGCGCGTAAATACCGTCCGGACTATGCTTGACAAGATACACCGTCAGGAGCAGCTTGGACAGAAAGGATATGCCGATGTCATCCAGGCAGAGTCAGACCTGGCAGACTCAGAATATGAGTTGGTCAATGCCCGTAACATGAGCCGTGACCAGCTTACCATACTCTCTGACCTGATGTTCTGGCCTAATGACAGACCGCTCCTTATTGATACGGTCCTTCCTCTTCCGGATAAGTTGCAGGATATGGCATTTGAATCCGCTGACGCAGCACTTGAAAACAATCCGGATTACAGGATTGCTGCAGCAAACCTGCTTAACAGCCAGAGGGAACTCAGCACAGCACGCTGGCAGCTGCTTCCCAAACTCTCACTCTATGCCGGTTGGAACACCAACTATTTTACCATGGACGGCAGCACAACGGCACCATTTGCAGAGCAGTTCCGCAACAACAGCGGTGAGTACGTGCAGCTTTCGCTTTCCATCCCTCTGTTTGACAGACTACAGAAACACTCCACGGTGGCACGTAAGCGTAACGCACTGACAGCAGCCCAGGCCGAGAAAGAGCAGAAATGCCGTGAGATAGAGCAGGAGTACCGCCGCGCCACACAGGACTGTGAGGGAGCTATGGAGGCTTATCGCCAGGCTGCCGGTAAGGCTGACATTCAGGAGGAGGCTTACCGCCTGAACCTTAAGAAACTTGAGCAGGGGCTGGTGTCGCAGCTTGAGTTCAGGGCTATAAATGATGCATTGCTCAAGTCTAAGGCCGACCTCATGAACTCTCTTTTCAAACTGCTCATCAAACAGAGTGTAGTAAGATATTATGAGGGTGTTGATTATATTGACCAGAATTAAATAGTAAGATAAAAACAATACAATATGGACAGGATAATAGAACGTAAGAAAGGTTTCGGGGCCGCTTTCACTAAGAGAGCGCTGCCGTACTGGCTGGGCGCCCTGTTTGTGGCGTTTATCATCTACCTGATTGCACGCCCCAATGACAAGACACTGCGCATATCAAAGGATACTGTTACCATATCCCAAGCACGTAAGGGTGAGTTCAATGACTACATCCGCATAAGCGGTCGCGTACAGCCCATGACCACCATACAACTCAGCCCCCAGGAGGGCGGTATAGTACAGGAGATACTCATTGAGGAGGGCTCACCAGTCAAGGCCGGCGATGCCATACTGGTTCTCTCAAATGATAACCTTGACCTGCAGATCCTCAACTCTGAGGCCGAGCTTGCCGAGAAGGAGAACATACTGCGCAACACACAGATACAGATGGAGCAGCAGAAACTTGACGTGCGCCAGAACCAGCTGGAATACGGCACGCAGGTGGATCGTCTGCGCCGCGCCTACGAGCAGCAGAAATCGCTTTATGAGGATAAGCTCATAGCCCGTGAGGAGTTTCTTAAGGCCCAGGAGGATTACCGCCTGGCACAGCAGAAATATGAACTTATAGATGAGCGCTCGCGTCAGGACAGCCTATTCCGCGGCACACAGATAGACCGAATGGAAGAGTCTCTGGAGAACATGCAGCTCAATATGCAGATGATACGCAAGCGCAAGAGCAACCTGATAGTAAAAGCTCCCATAGACGGAGAACTTGGCCTGCTTGATGTAGTGCTTGGCCAGAGCATTGCCAGCGGCACCAAGATAGGCCAGATAAACAGCGTAGGTGTATATAAGGTAGAGGCCCAGATTGACGAGCACTACATAGACCGTGTGGTTTCAGGTCTTGAGGCTACTTTTGAGCGTCAGGGCGATACCTATTCAACAGTAATCCGCAAGGTCTATCCCGAGGTCCGTGACGGCAAGTTCAAGGCTGATTTCAAGTTCTCCGGCCAGCAACCCGATAACATCCGCGCCGGCCAGACCTACTACCTGAACCTCCAGCTGGGCCAGCCCGAAGAGGCTGTAATCATCCCGCGCGGTACCTTCTACCAGAAGACCGGCGGAAAGTGGATATATGTGGTTAACAAGGATGGCACCAAGGCCGTCAAGAGAGAGATACGCATAGGCCGCCAAAACCCGCAGTACTACGAGGTGCTTGAGGGCCTGCAGCCTGGTGAGAAAGTGATAACCTCCGGATATGACACATTCGGTGATAGTGATGTACTGGTATTCTGATAATAATTATGATATTTTTGAATATATGATTAAGGTAACAAATCTAAGTAAAGTCTTCCGCATGGAAGAGATTGAGACAACCGCGCTTAACGGCGTATCGTTTGAAATCAAGGATGGTGAGTTCGTGGCTGTCATGGGCCCGTCGGGTTGCGGCAAATCCACGCTGCTTAATATTCTGGGACTGCTTGACAATCCCACATCGGGATCATACGAGTTGCTTGGTACAGAGGTTTCCACGCTTAAGGAGAAAGAGCGCACCCGTTTCCGTAAGGGAAACATAGGCTTTGTTTTCCAGAGCTTTAACCTGATAGATGAGCTTAATGTTTATGACAACATTGAACTGCCGCTCAAGTACCTGAACATAAGTGCATCGGAGCGCAAACGCCGCGTGACGGAGATAATGAAACGTATGGCTATAAGCCACCGCGCACAGCATTTCCCGCAGCAGCTTTCCGGCGGTCAGCAGCAGCGTGTGGCAATAGCCCGTGCGGTTGTGGCCGGCCCCAAGCTGATCCTGGCCGATGAGCCAACAGGTAACCTGGACTCCAAGAATGGCCGCGAGGTTATGAACCTGCTGCGTGAACTTAATGACGACGGCACGACAATCGTAATGGTAACCCACTCACAGAAGGATGCCGCTATGGCCCAGCGCACCATCGACCTGTTTGACGGCCGCATAGTATCAGACGTGAAGAACGAGCTATGAACTAATGAAGAGAAGCTCAGATATTCTAATCAAGGTGCTCTCCCTGGGCATCGGGTTGGCCGTGGGCATCGTGCTCATTGCAAAGGTGTTCTTTGAACTGAGTTACGACAGCTTCTACAAGGACATCGACCGGGTGTATTGTATTCGCACCTGGTACTCACAACATGGGGACGAACACGATTATGGCCAGGTGAGCGGCGCCGTATCGGTGGGCTTCATGGAAGAAGTTCCTGGCGTCAAGGTGGGTACGCGCACGACCTATTTGTTCAATGGCGATACCTATCTGGACGAGGAGGGAAACAAACTCAAAGGAACG
The DNA here is from genome assembly GCA_902802285.1 of uncultured Bacteroidales bacterium. GTDB lineage: Bacteria > Bacteroidota > Bacteroidia > Bacteroidales > Bacteroidaceae > Colenecus. The sequence continues at coordinate 5,646 of CADCLI010000037.1, read as the reverse complement.
CTCGTCTGTGCCGACACCTGTTTCTTCAAGGTCTTCGACCGGCCCATCCTCGCAGGAGACCCGGTGAGCGCTTTGGGAAAATGGGGTTGCGTGATGGTTTCACGGTCGTTTGCAGAAAAACTTGGGGGCGATGTCATCGGCAAGCAGATTTCCAACGCCGATATGGACGGCCTGAAAATGACTATCGAGGGCGTCTTTGAAGACTTTCCGAAGAATGGCAGCTTGGACTATGACATCCTCCTATCCATGGAGACCTACGGAAAGCAGAGCACCGACAACTGGAACGGCAACGACCGGTATAAGGGCTATGTGAAGCTGGCTCCTGGCGTGGATCCTGCAACGCTTACGGATGCTATCCGCAAGATGCAGGTGGCCCATCAGCCGCTGGAGCGTATAGAGGCCCATGGAAACACTTTTCGCTATTTCCTGAAACCTTTCAGTACCATGCACACATCGGCCCCGGAAGTACGTCAACAGGTGATTTTACTATCCATAGTGGCAGCCCTGCTCATCCTGATTTCCCTGCTGAACTACATCCTGATTGTGATTTCTTCCCTGGTGAAACGCTCCAAGGAAGTGGGCGTGCGCAAGTGCTACGGCGCTGAGGGTAAGCACATCTACGGGATGCTGTCGAAGGAAGCCTCTACCCATATCTTGCTTTCCATGGGCCTTGCGGCCGTTATCATCTTCGCCGGCAGGGGGATTGTTGAGAATCTTCTGGGGGTACCTTTCCAGACGCTGTTGGTGCCTCAGAGCATTATGGCCATCCTCGCCGTGCTGGTATTCGTACTTGTCATTTCCATCGTGGTTCCCGCAGAGTTGTATCAGCGGATTCCAGTGTATGCTGCGCTTAAAAACTATACCGAGAACTCTCGGAACTGGAAACTCGGTCTCCTGGGCGTACAGGTGCTTATCAACGTGTTTCTGGTGGTGATGATGCTTATCATCGGCCGGCAGTACCAAAAGGTGTCCCATGCCGAAACGGGTTATGACTACAAGGACCTCTATTATTTCGTTATGTTCGACGGTGACCGTCAGGCGCAGGTCCGTGCCGCTGAAGCGCTCCGGCGTATTCCGGAGGTGGCGGGGGTTGCCGCCAGCTACAACCTGCCGTATGCGGGCTCCAATGGCGACAACGTGTATTTGCCCGACGATGACCGCGAACTCTTCAATATTGCCGACCAGTACGAATGCTCTGAAGGCTTCTACGACCTGATGGGCATTGAGTTCCTGGAAGGCCGTGCACCTAGAGACTCTTCAGAAATCGTTGTAGATGAGAAGTTTGTGAAGAAGATAGCCGAGTTTTCGGACTGGAGCGATGGCGCCGTGGGCAAGCAAGTGTTCATTACCGGTCACGACCGCTCACGCGATTCGGAGCTGAGTTATTTCACCATTTCAGGTGTGTACAAGAGTTACCTTATCGGCAATCTGCAGGGTGTAGACCAGCGGCCGAGCGCACTGTTCTATGGCGAGATCGGAAGCATGTCTTCCTTCATGCCGCATATTCTCTTCAAGGTGCGCCCCGATGCGTTGGAGAAAGTCCGTGGTGCCTTAAATGAAGCGTTGCCTGACAAGGAAATCAACATCGTTTCTTACGAGGAAGAGATGCGTGCCGCCTATGCCGACAGCAAGAAGATGCGGAATACGATGGCGCTGGGAGCGGTTTTCTCGCTCCTGATTGCGCTGTTGGGCCTCATCGGATTCATTAAGGATGAAAGTCTGCGCCGCAGCAAGGAAATGGCCGTCCGAAAGATCAACGGCGCCACGACCCAGGACATCCTGAGTGTGTTCGCCAAAGACATTATGAAACTGTCCGCCGTGATGGCCGTAATCGCCTGCGTGGCCGCATACTTTGTGGCCCACAAGTGGCTGGAGCAGTTTGCAGAAAAGGTGTCGTTGAATCCGCTGTATTTTATAGGAGGTGCAGTCCTGGTGTTGCTGATTGTACTGGGCGTGGTGGTAGTGAACTGTCTGAGCATCGCTCGGGCCAATCCGGTTGAATCGCTAAAAAACGAGTAATATGAAGAGTTATCTTAAATTCCTGAGCCGCAACAAACTCTACACAACTATTGAAGCGGTGGGTCTGGCTGTGAGCCTGGCGTTCGTAATCCTTATAGGTAGTTACGTGGTGCAACAGTACCAGGTTGCGCATGGGTCGCCCAATTGGAAGCGGACATTTGTGCTTGGCAGCGAGAGAACGCTTGGGCTTACATACTGGGACAAGGAGGAGATAGAGTTGAATATCCCTGAGGTGGAGGCCGTGACACATTTAGCTTTAATGTGGCAACCTGTCATTGATATGGATGGGGATACGTTCAACAGTAGTGGCATAGAGGCCGATGCAGACTTCTTCAAGGTGTTTCCGCACTACCGCTTTATAGAAGGGAGTGTAAGTGATTTCGTGGGAAATAAAGACATCCTGATTAGTGAATCCTTAGCGCGTCGTATAGCAAAAGATGGAAATGGTCTGGTGGGCAGTACGTTAAAGGTAAATGAATCAGAAAGAACTATCAAGGGCGTGTTTTCCTGTTCAGACCGCACATTGTTCATGCCATTTGATATAATCTTTAACATATCAGACAGCTGGGGCGCAAATGAGAGCAAGGATTTTAACAGCATAGGCAATTACTTAACCTGGTATCTCTTGCGTGATGATGTCAATTTGACCGATGCTAATGCCAAAGTAAAGGCGCTGCTTCATAAGAACTATGATTCCACATGGCAGCCTGAGAATGTAGACAAATGGCAAGCATACCGTACCGATGAGGCTTTCTTCTTCTATCCCAATGGCGGTAGTTTAATACACAGCGGTAACAGGCAGATGCTTAAACTTCTGACTGTTGTTGTGCTGCTGCTTCTGTTGTCAGCCATATTCAACTATGTGAACCTGAGTCTGGCCCTGACAGGTAAACGCTCCAAGGAGATGGCCACCCGCAGACTCTTGGGAGCGGAGCGTGGCGCTATCCTGTGGAAATACATTGCGGAATCTGTGGCTTTCACTGCAGTTTGTTTTGCTGTGGCGTTGCTGCTGGCATATCTGCTGGCACCAATGGTTGATGAACTTGTATCAACAAAAAAGGTTGCAGAAGGTATAGGCGAGACAAGCGTGAAGCTTTCAATCATGATGACGCCTGGATATATTATTGCCTATATAGGTGGTATCCTGTTTCTGGGTACAGCCTGCGGACTGCTTCCGGCTTTTGCGGCTTCTCGCTTTGAACCAATTGATGTGATTAAGGGAACCCTCAGGCGCCGGAACAAGATGGTTTTAAGCCGTATCTTTATAGTGGTACAGAATGTCCTTTCGGTATTCCTGATTGCAATGTCGCTGCTCATGGAGGTGCAGATGCGCCACATGCTTAACCGTCCCACACATGCGGCAGTGGATAACCTGTTCTATATAGGTTATGCGGCTCGTGACTATGATATGGCAAAACTGTTCAAGGATAAAGTTGAACAGCTTCCGTTTGTAACCAGCTCAGGTGTGGGCCGTGGCCTACCGGGCATGATAAATATGACCATGAGTATCAAGATTGATGATGAGCACTACCTTCACATGCCCATTATCATGTGTGACTCGGTTTATTTCCAGCTTATGGGACTGGAGGTGCAGGATGACTTTGGTCATCCCCTTATAAATTCACTTTGGATGAGTCAGTCCGCTTTCAATATGGCGGGAGTATCGGACACCACAACCGTGTTTCCACGCAGAATAATGATGAACGGCTCTCGACCAGAGTATATAGGCGGAATAGTAGCCGATTTCCCGTCAAAGTCTGTTGCAAACAGTGAGGACAACCCAAATGGTGCTGTAATAGTAGCCCGTTCAGAGGTAATGCAATATGCCAATTGTTTCTTGATTGGCACAACCGGCGAGGATCCGTCTTACAGTGACCAGATTCTGAAGGCATATCGTGAATACCGGCTTGAAACCTCCGGAGTCGAAGAAGAACCCTGGTCATACGGCTTTATGCGTGATCTCAATAGGAAACAGTTAGATTCTGTGCTGCGTACCATCCGGCTTGTGGAACTGTTTACCGTACTCTCTGTTATCATTGCCCTGCTGGGCCTGCTAGCCATGAGCACATACTTTGCCGATGAGAACACCAGGCAGATTGCACTGCGCAAGGTCTTCGGGGCCGATGTCACACAAGAAACCTGGCGTAATGTCAAGTTCTATATGGTTCTGGCAGGAGTAGCCTGCGCCATAGGTGTGCCGTTAGCCATCTGGTCCGCCCACCTATATCTGCAGCGCTTTGCCTACAGAATAGAAGGCTACGGCTGGGTGTTTGCAGTCGCCACCATAATATCGCTGGCAATAGCTTTTGCCTCAGTAATCTGGCAGGTAATCCGCTCTGCACGCACCAATCCCGCAACTGAATTGAAAAAAGAATAAATATGAAGAGTTATCTTAAATTCCTGAGCCGCAACAAGCTCTACACAACTATTGAGGCGGTGGGGCTTACCGTGAGTCTGGCTTTCGTGATAATAATAGGTATATATACTGCTCAACAGATAGCTGTAAGCAGGCAGAATCCTGACAGGGAACGCATATACACATTCGGACGGCCAGGCTCATACGGGCTCACCTACGGCTTTACCGATGTACTTAAGCAGCGTGTGCCGGAAGTTGAACAGGTAGGCGCATACATAACTGAAAGTGAAGCGAGTGTTGATTTTCCTGATGATACCCGCTCTCATGTGAGCATCTGCGGCATGGACAAGGGAATGCTTGAATTATTCCCAGAGTTCCGTATTGTTGAGGGCAATGCCGATGCGTTGGAATCAGTCTCGATGTGTCTGGTCAGTGAGTCTTTTGCACGCACACATTCACTGACAGTGGGGTCAGAGTTGGGGTTTATAGGGACCAGATACGATGTATTGACAGTATCGGGCATACTGGCTGACCTGGACAGGACGCTTTTCAAGAATATGGATATTGTCCTTTGCTTGAAACATTCCTGGTTTGACTACTGTACCAAGGATCCGTTTGACCATTATGGTTCAGTGATAACCTTTGCGCGTGTAATGCCGGGCATGCCCAAGGCTCCTGTCGTTTCGCGCATTATTTTGGCTCCTGAACATGCAAAGCGCCTGCTGATGGCTTTAGAGGACAATGTCGCAAAATATGAGCGCCAATTCGGCACCATCGTTCTCCCTGAGCAAAAGGTAGGCGGCGGACGTACAGCCACCCCCTTCGGAATGCCTGAAGGAAAAGCATAACTTACGAAAACGCAAAAGACCCGCACGGCTCAAATGCTGTGCGGGTCTTTTCTTATGCTTTGTATCGCAAAACAAACGGAACTATGTTAGCATTCGTCGTTCGCATAGGTAAAGCCGTGAGTACAGCTTTTCCATTCAAGGATTTCCTCGGGTTTGAAGAAACGCTTTATTTCTGCAGCGGCGGTCTCTGGACCATCGCTTGCATGAACGATATTCTCCTGGAAGCTCATGGAATATGTACCACGAATTGTTCCGGGGAGTGCGGCACGTCCATTAGTGGGGCCAGCAAGAGTGCGAACAACTTCGATGGCATCAACACCTTCCCAGCACATTGCTACAACGGGAGCTGCCATCATGGAATCCTTAACACGCTGGAAGAATGGTTTCTCAGCAAGGTGGGAGTAGTGTTCGCTCAAAATCTTG
>CADCLI010000036.1 GCA_902802285.1 uncultured Bacteroidales bacterium | reverse complement strand
GATGCCCACGGATTCGGTGCCATGGGCCCTCACGGAAGAGGCACCTCCGAGCATTTCGGCGTGATGGACGACATCGACATCTATATCGGAGCATACGCAAAGTCCATGGCCACCATCGGCGGTTTTGTGGCTTCCGAAAAGAGTATCATCAACTTCCTTCGATACAACATGCGTTCCCAAATGTACGCCAAGTCGCTCCCGATGCCCATCGTGGTGGGTTGCTTGAAACGTCTTGAGATTATCCGCAGTGAGGAAGGTGACCGTTTGAGAGCCAAACTGTGGGAGATCACCCGCGCTTTGCAGAAAGGTTTCCGCGACCTCGGTTACGAGATCGGGCCGGCTGAGGCTTGCGTCACGCCCGTGCACTTGCGTTGCGGCGTGAACGAAGCGGCCAACATCGCCGTTGACCTGCGTGAGAACTACGGAATATTCTGCTCAATCGTTACATATCCCGTTATCCCGAAGGGCCAGCTCATGCTGCGTATCATCCCGACCGCATCACATACACTTGATCATGTCAAGCGCACCATCGAGGTCTTCAAGGATGTCCAGAAGAAACTCAAGGCCGGTTACTATGAGGGTCCCATCCAGGATATGAACGTATTCAAGAGAGCTCAAATCAAGAGAGGATGAAATATCAGCTTGTCTGCAGGAAGTGCGGCAAGGTTATAGGAGATTTTGCCGCATGGTTCAGTCAGGACCAGCGGTGTGAGTGCGGAAGCAATCACGCAGAAGTGGTTTATGATGCCGATTACCGTCAGCTGGATGAACTCTGCAAGCCGGGTCAGAAGGTTAGCAGCCTCTACCACTACCTGCCATTCCTGCCTCTTGATGAGGCCGATGAGCAGGTAACCTGCGGCGAGGGTGCCGTACCCATTGAGGAATGGGAGTTCCTGAGCCGTTACGCCAAGGACCGTTACGGGATAGACTGCAAGGTTGTGGTAGCCCGCAACGACCTTAACGGAGGCAGCGGCACATTCAAGGATATAGCCGCATCACTGGCAGCCACACTGTTCAAAAAGCACGGCGTAAAGGAGTATTGCCTGGCATCCACAGGTAATGCCGCCACAGCATACGCCACCTATCTGGCCAAGGCAGGCGTCAAATTTGACATATTCGCCCCGCACGATATGTACCCCGAGACCCAGCAGGCCATCCGCGCCACCGGTCAGAACCTTCAGGTATCTGAGGGCGGTTACGGCCAGGCCAAGGCTGAGGCAGCCGATTTCCATAAGAACCGGAACGTTATGATATCGGCCGGAAACATCGACCCCATCCGCGTAGAGGCCAAGAAGACACTTGTCTTTGAGTGCATGCGCCAGCTGGGCCGAATCCCCGATGTCTATATGCAGGCAGTAGCCGGAGGCACCAGTCCCATTGCATTCGAGAAAGGAATGCGTGAGATAGCCGATGCATACCCCGAGTATAAGATGCCGCGCATGCTGCTGGTTCAGCAGGACACCTGTGACCCCATGGTCCAGGCCTGGGAATGGGCAATAGAGAACGGATTCCCTCAGGGCTGGAACAAGCACTTCCCCACTGTGGTTCCGCAGACCAGGATTTCCATACTTACCGCAGGAACCCCCGGAATGTACCCGCTTGTAGGACCAATTGTAAAGAACAGCGGAGGTTGTTTCCTGCGCGTTAAAGAAGAGGGTCTTGAGCGTTTCGGCCGTATGGTCAAGGACAATCAGGGCATCTACATGGGACCTGCATCGATGGTTTGCATAGCAGGATTCTTCAAGGCGCTTGAGGAGAACAAACTCAAGAGCGGCGATCTGGTTCTGCTCAACACCGGTGAGGGCTGTAATCGCGCTCTCTGGTTTAAAGAAGCTATAGACAACTGCAAATGAACAAGTTCAAGGATAAGGTAGTCTGGATTACCGGTTCGTCATCGGGCATAGGTGAGGCAACCGCATATGAGTTTGCACGTGAAGGTGCCAAACTTATACTCACTGCACTTGAGGCCGACCTCTTGGAAAAGGTAGCCGCACACTGCAAGGAGTTGGGCGCCCCCGATGCCAAGCCCCTGCCCTTCGATCTCTCCCGCAAGGATGAGGTTGCAGAGCTTGCCGAGCAGGCATGGCAGGTTTTCGGACACATAGACGTGTTCTACAACAACGCCGGCATAAGCCAGCGCGGAACCACCTGTGAGACCGAGATGCGTGTAATCAACAAGGTCATGGACATTAACTGGTTCGCACCCGTTATCATGACCAAGGTGATACTGCCCAAGATGATAGAGAACGGCGGCGGCCAGCTGATGGTGACCACCAGCATCAACGGACGGTTCGGATTCCCGCTGCGTTGCGCATACAGTTCATCCAAGCACGCCCTGTACGGATTCTTTGAGACCGTCCAGGCCGAGTATTACAAGGATAACATCCGCGTAACAATAGTATGCCCCGGTCGCGTCCAGACACGCATATCTTTCTACGCACTTGAAAAAGACGGAAAGCAGCACGCCAAGATGGATGCCGGTCAGGCCGGAGGATGCACCCCCGAACAGGCCGCACGCAAGATTGTCAAGGCCGTGTACCGAAAAAAGCGCGAGGTCCTTGTGGGCCGAAAGGAACTCCTGATGGTCTACATCAAGAGGTTCTTCCCCGGACTCTGCGCCAAGATAGCCCGTTCCATTAATCCGATGTAAATAACAAAAACACATATAAACATGAAAAAAGAGATCCAATTCAGTCTTGTTTACCGTGACATGTGGCAGTCATCAGGCAAGTATGTGCCCCGTAAGGACCAGCTGGCCAAGATTGCTCCGGTAATCATAGATATGGGCTGCTTTGACCGCGTTGAGACCAACGGCGGTGCCATGGAGCAGGTCAATCTTCTGTACGGTGAGAACCCCAACCAGGCCGTCCGCACATTCACAAAGCCTTTTAATGAAGTAGGAATAAAGACCCACATGCTTGACCGTGGTCTGAACGCACTGCGCATGAACCCCGTTCCTGCCGATGTACGTCAGTTAATGTATAAGGTAAAGCATGCCCAGGGCGTTGATATAACACGTATATTCTGCGGTCTTAACGATCCGCGTAACATAATACCCTCAATCAAATGGGCCAAGGAGGCAGGTATGACCGCTCAGGCTACAATGTGTATCACCTACTCCAAGGTACATACCGCCGAGTATTACATCAACCTGGCCGAACAGCTCATTGAGGGCGGCGCACAGGAGATCTGCCTCAAGGATATGGCCGGCATAGGCCGTCCCGCAATGCTGGGCACCATCGTCCGCGCCATCAAGGAGAAACATCCCGATATCATCATACAGTACCACGGTCATAACGGCCCCGGTTTTGCAGTAGCCTCAATGCTTGAGGTTGCCAAGGCTGGCGGTGACGTTCTGGACGTAGCCATGGAGCCCCTGTCATGGGGTAAGGTTCATCCCGATGTAATTACCATCCAGGCTATGCTCAAGGATGCCGGATTCCTGGTCAAGGACATCAACATGAAGGCTTACATGGAGGCCCGCAGCCTTACTCAGAGCTTTATGGATGATTTCCTGGGCTACTGGATAGACCCCAAGAACTCACTAATGAGTTCACTGTTGGTAGGTTGCGGCCTTCCCGGCGGTATGATGGGATCACTCATGGCCGACCTTAAGGGCATGCACGCCGCCATCAACGCCAACCTCAAGAAGAAGGGTGAGAAAGAGCTCAGTGAGGATGAGCTTCTGGTTGAGCTCTTTGACGAGGTACAGCGCATATGGCCTATGCTGGGCACTCCCTGTCTGGTTACACCGTTCAGCCAGTACGTAAAGAACGCCGCTCTGATGAACCTCTACAGCAAGTCCATGGACGAGAAGCCCTTTACCCGTATGGATCCCGCCATGTGGGGTATGGTTCTTGGCAAATCAGGTAAGCTGCCCGGTGAGTTGGCCCCTGAGATTGTGGAGATTGCCAAAGAGAAAGGATTTGAGTTCTATACCGACGATCCTCAGGTACTCTACCCCAACGAACTCCCGCGCTTTGAGAAGGAGATGAAGGAGAACGGCTGGGACCGCGGTCAGGATGACGAGGAACTCTTTGAGTTTGCCATGCACGAGAAACAGTACCGCGAGTACAAGAGCGGCCAGGCCAAGGACCAGTTCAACAAGGATCTGCTGGAGCGCATGGAGAAGAAACAGAACGGTGGCGCAGCAGGCGCTCCCGTAAAGCACTTCACCGCAGCCGACAAGCGTGCTATCCTGCATCCCAATGCCGAGCCTATAGAGGCTGCTGTCAGCGGTCGCGTAATCTGGGATCTGGATTACATGGACCAGTCCACCAATCCGCCTTTCGGCAAGCAGTACAAGAAGGGAGACTGGATGGTCGGCATCCAGGCCAGCGGCAACTCATTCATCGACAATGCCACCGCACCTTATGACTGCCACCTTGCAGCCGTTGAGAAAGAGCACGGCGCACTTGTAACCAAGGGCGAGGTCATTGGTTGGATTGAGAAATAATCCGATACTTATGTTTTAATAAAGATGACGGTCTTGACTGGCCGTCATCTTTTTTTTAGTGATGAAACTAACTGATTATTTGCATTATAAAAAATAAACTATATCTTTGATGGCCTACATTGACTTTAACTTTATTCAAATAAACCATATGAAAAGGTTCTTGTTCATTTTTACGTTATTATTCGCCATCATGCAGATAACCGCCCAGAACACATTGACGGTCCATCTGAAAGACGGACAGAAATGCAGTTTCGGGTTCGATGAAAAACCTGTGGTCACTTTCACGGACAGTGAAATCGTCGTCACATCATCCGGGGCCGAGGTCCGGTGCCAGATGTCGGCGATTGACAAGGTCACATTTAATGATAAGGCTACCGCGGTAGAGCAGATTAAGAAAGATGTACAGAATGCATCAATAACGCTTGATGAGTACATCGTGTATCTTACCGGTGCCAAGCCCGATATCACAGTACGTCTGGTAGCATCCGACGGCAAAGTCCTGCAATCTTTCACCACCGATAGTGAAGGCTCTGTAGAATTCAGCATAGCCGACCTTCCGGAAGGCGTATACATTGTAAGTGCTCAAAGTATAAATATTAAAATATTGAAGAGATGAAAAGTATTGCAACATTACCATTAAAGAAGAGATTAACAGTTCTTCTGCTATTGTTTGCCGCAGTTATTCCTGTTTCTGCGCAATCATATTACATTAACGTGTACCAGAAAGACGGGAAAACGCTAAAGCTTCCTGTAAATGATGTTGACAGCATCCGTTTTATTCTTGAAAATGAGGCTCCTGCCAGTGTCAGATACGTCGATCTTGGCCTTAGCGTAATGTGGGCAGACTGCAATGTTGGTGCAACCAGTCCTTATGAGACCGGTAACTATTTTGCATACGGTGAGATCCGTCCAAAAGATACATATACAAATAAGAATTACAAGTTCTACAATCCGGACATATTGAATGGTGTCACCAAATACAATCTATTCAGCAAATACGGTCCGGTTGATTATAAGTACAGACTTGACATGGAGGATGATGCCGCCCGCGTAAACTGGGGCTCAGACTGGCGCATGCCTACCATAGAGGAGCTGCAGGAACTTGTGAACCGTTGCTATTGGGAATGGACAGAATCAGAAAACGGCGTAACAGGATACACCGTGACCGGTCCCAACGGGAACAGTATATTCCTTATATCCGGCGGATACATGAATCAGGATGAAAATGATGTTTCATGCAACAGCTATCTTTCCAGCTCACTTGATTTTAATAATAATCGCGGGCACGCACTAGGTCTGGACTTTGCTGAGAATTATTATGAGATATCTCCTGAGGGACGCTATTATGGAGAACTGATCCGTCCGGTATATTCGGGTGAAACTCCAGCTAACACCATCAGCATTTCACATTTCAGTCTTAAGGAATCAGAAATCACCTTGTCTGTTGGAGACAGATATCAGCTTCATTTTGACATGGATTCCCTGCCTGTCAAACCTTTGTTATTGTCCGATTCAGGCAATTCGATAACGATTTATTCAGATGGTTATATTGTCGCTTATGCTCCCGGCATGACTACCATAGAGGCAAACCTTGGTAATTTCACATCACGATGCGTGGTGACCGTCCCTGAACCTGAGATTGTGGCTGATGCTGTAGACTTGGGCTTGAGTGTCAATTGGGCAACCTGCAATCTTGGAGCTGATTCACAGGAAAAATACGGTTACTACTATGCGTGGGGAGAGACAAAACCCAAAAAAGACTTTATTTTAGGATCATACAAATGGTATGACCCGCAGTCGGATTCATACACCAAATATATTACTGACAGCCAGTTCGGTAATGTGGACGGCAAAACTGTCCTGGATGCCGAAGATGATGCGGTCCGTGAGTACTGGGGTGGCAGTTGGCGCATGCCAAGCAGCCTGGAATTCCAGGAACTTATCAACCTGTGCCATTGGGAACTGACAACAATTAACGGGGTTGAAGGCTACAAGGTTTCCAGTCTGATTGAAGGTTATGAGGACAATTGGATATTCATACCAATAACAGGTTGCAAGGTTGGTACGACATTCTATTATGCTGAAGGTTATTATTGGACAAATACACTCAACGGTTATGATCAGGGAATGGCCGATTATCTCTATGTAAATCAGGATTATATGAGCGTATGGCATTATTACCGTTTTCATGGCAGGACCATACGTGCTGTGACCCCTTCAGACACCTGGAACGGTATTACCTCAATCAGTTTCGATAATGATTCCATTTTCATGAATACAGACGGCAAGACCACACTTTCAGCCAGCATTCTTAGCGGAAAAACAGATTACAGCTTTATGGGAGGCGTAATATGGTCATCTGATAATCCTGACGTAGCATCGGTTGATGAAAACGGTACTGTAACAACATCCGATAGAACCGGTATCGCCAATATAACCGCCAGTATAAACGGATTGGAGGCGACATGTGTTGTCGTGGTAACAGAAAAGACCGCCATGATGAAGGCTGATGAAGTTTTGGCACTCATGAAAGCGTTTGCTCCTGTCAGCGGAAGCAGACATGATGATATGGGTTATCCTTCTGTCATGATGTTCACTGATGCCAATGGTATGGATGTTGTACAGAAAAGCAATGGATATAACTGGTTTAGTAGTTCTTTGGAATTACAAGACAGGAATAATGCATATTATGCCCCCTTGATTATGTGGCAGACTCTATATGGAGAAATAACAGCCGCCAACAATGTCATAAAAGAGATTGACACCAGCTCGGCCGATGCATCCGAGCAGTTCGCGTTGGCTCAGATGCTTGCATTGAGGGCATTCGCATACTGGAACCTGGCACAGCTCTACCAGTTCAATTATGCCGGTAATGAGAACAAGCCTTGTGTACCTCTTATCACGGAGGTCAATGCAGATGATGCCATTACCAACGGTTGTCCAAGAGCGACGGTGGCCGAAGTGTACACACAGATTATGAATGACCTGAATAATGCCATCGGTATATTGGGCTCTGCCAAGAAACTTGGTCTGAGCAGACCGGACAAGGCTCATGTTGACCTGTCTGTAGCTTACGGATTGCGTGCAAGGGTTAATCTGACAATGGGCGAATGGAGAGCGGCCGCCGCCGATGCCCAAAGTGCCATTGATGAATCCAGTGCAAGACCATCTTCAATGATTGAGGCATCAAGTCCTGCTTTCTGGACTGCCAATGAGCCAGACTGGATGTGGGGTATCATAATCAATGAGGATGATGACGTCGTACAAACCGGTCTTGTGAACTATCCGTCCCACATGGGCTCATTCAATTACGGTTACAATCAGTATAACGGCGGACGCCGTATTAATAAGGCTCTATACAATTCCATAAGCAGCACCGATGTTCGTAAGGGATGGTGGCTGGATACCGACTACTATTCGGCCAATCTGAATGATGAGCAATTGAATTACATCTGGCAAAATGGTTTTGAACCATATACACAGGTCAAGTTTGCCCCTTACGACAATGTACTTGGAACAGACATCAATGCCAATGATATTCCTTTGATGCGAATTGAAGAGATGTATCTTATTCTTGCCGAAGGTCAAGCCATGAGTGGCTCAACTGCTCAGGCCAGATCTGTACTGGAATCTTTCATCAGGACATACAGGGATTCTGAATACGTATGTCCCGATGTTGCCGGAACGGAATTGCAGGATGAGATATGGAGACAGCGCAGGATAGAGCTGTGGGGCGAAGGTCTTTCATGGTTTGACATAATGAGACTTGGCAAGGATCTTGACCGTCGCGGTGCCGGTTATCCGGATTCACATAACGTATTCAACATTCCTGCCGGAAGTGATATCCTCCTGTGGACAATACCAGCAAGGGTAATAAACTCCAATCCACTCATATCAGAGGATGACAACAATCCCCAGGCAGATGCTCCGCAACCGGTCGAAGATTTTCAGCCGGGTAACTAATAAGCAAAGCCTTCCGGAAATGATCCGGGAGGCTTTGCTGTATTCTGACGGTTATTACAATCTCTTATTTCAAGAGGTTTCCCAGAATTGAGCGGGTAAGCGTGCGGGTGGCGGTTGATGTGGCAGTGCCGATGGCCTTGTTGGCGATGCTCTTGCCGCTGCGGCAAATATCTTTGAGCCCAGTCCGCTGGATTTCTTCTCCTTGGCGGGTTTGTCAGCCTTGGCTTCCTTAGCCGCCTTGCGCTGATTGCGTTCCTCCTCCTGAGCTGCGGCCTCAAGCTCGGCCTGCTGACGTTCCGACTCTTCCAGCAGAACCTCAAATGCACTCTCGCGGTCAATCACCCGGTCATACTTGCCGAACAGCCTTGAAGCATTGATGGCCTGTTTGCGCTGTGACTCGCTTATGGCACCTATCTGGCTGAGCGGGAACAGTATTCTGGCGCGCTGCACCATCGCGGGAATACCCTTCTCATCAAGGAAAGAGACAAGCGCCTCGCCTGTACCAAGTTCCATTATGGCGTCCTCGGTCTTGAAAGCAGGATTGGCGCGGAATGTCTGGGCGGCGGTACGTACGGCCTTCTGGTCCTTTGGGGTATATGCACGCAGGGCATGCTGAACGCGGTTACCCAACTGGCCAAGGATATTCTCCGGAATATCGGTGGGGCTTTGGGTTACAAAATACACACCTACCCCCTTACTGCGGATAAGGCGTACCACCTGCTCTATCTTGTCAACCAGCGCCTTTGATGTATCTTCAAACAGAGTGTGAGCCTCATCAAAGAAGAACACCAGACGCGGCAGATCCAGGTCACCCACCTCAGGCAACTGGGCATACAGGTCCGACAGCAACCAGAGAAGGAATGTGGAGTAGAGCTTGGGGTTGAGCATCAGGCGGTCTGCCGCCAGCACGTTCATCACGCCGCGCCCCCCTTCTGTCTGCATAAGGTCAAAAATATCGAATGACGGCTCGGCAAAGAATATCTCGCCTCCCTGATTCTCAAGTGTAAGCAGTGCACGCTGTATGGCACCGATGCTGGCCGAACTCACGTTTCCGTAAGTGGTGGTCAACTCTGATGCGTGCTGCGCTACATAGTTTAGCATGGAACGCAGGTCTTTCATATCTATCAGAAGCAGACCGCGTTCATCGGCTACACGGAACACGATATTGAGCACTCCCTCCTGGACATCGCTCAATCCAAGCAGACGGGAGAGCAGTTGCGGTCCCATATTTGATATGGTGGTGCGCATGGGATGCCCCTGCTCGCCGAATACGTCAAAGAAACGTACCGGGCACTTTTCAAACTGTGGGTTTTCAATCCCGAACTCGGCGCAGCGTTTCTCAATGAATCCGCTCATGGCTCCCGGCTGGCTGATACCGCTCAGGTCACCCTTCATATCGGCCATGAAACAGGGCACTCCGGCCTGGCTGAAAGTCTCGGCCAGCACCTGCAGGGTCACGGTCTTTCCGGTACCGGTTGCACCGGCTATCAATCCGTGACG
Source organism: uncultured Bacteroidales bacterium (assembly GCA_902802285.1). Classification (GTDB taxonomy): domain Bacteria; phylum Bacteroidota; class Bacteroidia; order Bacteroidales; family Bacteroidaceae; genus Colenecus. Next base: position 21,542 of record CADCLI010000036.1, on the reverse strand, counting down.
GTTGGCCATCTTGCCGCATATTGAAATCGGTCCCTCTGGCCCATGGGCTACATACAGTCCTTTGTCGTTACTGAACATATTGTTGAATTATATTGCTACGATTATTAACTATTTACGTACTCTCACCCGTTTTTCCGGTATTTACGATGCCGATGCTGACCTCGTAAAGCAGATATATAGGCAGAGTTACGATTGTCAGCGTGAATATATCGGTTGTAGGAGTTATTATCGCTGCGATGATGAGGATTACCACAATGGCGTGGCGCCGGTATTTCTTCATGAAGGCGGCGTCTATGATGCCCAGTTTGCCCAGGAACCATGCCAGGATGGGCAGTTCAAAGAGGATTCCCATAAGCAGTGTCAGGGTAATAAGCAGGTCTGTATAGGATTCCAGCGTTATTACGTTGGGAATGTTCTCATTTACCTGGTATGTACCCAAAAACCTGAAAGCAAGCGGGAAAATTATCAGATAATCCAATACTATTCCCGTCATGAAAAGAATGTACGACCAGACCACGACCTTGATTGAGCTGCTGCGCTCGTTCTGATGCAGAGCCGGACTCACAAATCCGAATATTGCATAGAGCGTATATGGCATAATCACCACCAGGCTTGTATAAAAAGCCATCTTCATGTTGATCATGAACTGTGCGGTCAGTGTAGTGCTGAACAGGTCCACACTGAAATCCCGCAGGGCCGATGCATCCACGCCCATATAACCCGCGATGGCCGATATCCAGCGGTAGAGAATAAAATCAGGAGTGCTCGGGGCCAGTATAAGCTTGAACAGAGGCTCCTTGAAACAGAACGCCAAGATAAACCCCACCACGGCAACGGCAAGGACACGCAGGATCACATCCCGGAGAGCGTCCAGATGGTCCCAGAAAGTCATAGGCTTATCGTCGGGAGCAGCCATGACGTAACAACAGAATTACTTGGACTGGGGTTCAGCGTCCTTGGAAGGCTCCTTTGCGGCGGTCTCATCGACAGGAGCGTTGATTTCCTTTTCAACCTCCTTCATGCCCTCCTTGAAGCTCTTTACACCCTTGCCCATGCTCTTCATAAGCTCAGGGATGCGCTTGGCTCCGAACAGAAGCAGGAATATTAGAACAATACCAATTATTTCAGGAGCTCCTAAGCCGAAAAGGGGAATTAGTTTCATAGCCAAATACCTTTATTTAGTTTTTGACAAAAGTAATTATTTGTTTTGAAACAGGTTGGATTAGCCACATAAAATGATTAATATTGCACTTTAAAATATCAATTATGGAGGAGAAAGATTTCTTTATTACCGGAATCCAGCAAGTGGGCGTAGGCACCACATCAGTATATGATTCATGGAAGTGGTTCATCAACATGTTCGGAGTTGATATACGCGTGCTTGAGGATGACACTGTGGCAGAGCGCATGCTTCCGTATACAGGCGGACATCCGCGCAAGCGCCATGCTGCCATCGCCGTAAGCCTTCAGGGTGGCGGCGGATTCGAGATATGGCAGTATTCGGAGCGCAAGCCCAAGCCGGTGGATTTCCAGATACAGGTGGGAGACCTGGGCATTTTCTGCGCCAAGGTCAAGTGCCGCAACACCGAGCGCGCCCACAAGTACGCATCGGAGCGTTGGGACAAGGTAAGTCCCATAGTCACAGCCCCCGATGGCTCCAGGACATTCTATATCACTGACCCTGAGGGTAACTGGTTCCAGGCCGTGCAGGATGACTATCTGCTGCTTGATGAGGGTAAGGAGTTTGGCGGAATGATAGGCTGCATGATTGGTGTGACCGATATGGACAAGGCCCGCACGGTATATTCGGACATTCTTGGTTACAACAAGGTTATCTATAACGAATACGGCCATTTTGATGACCTCAAGCCTCTGGCCGGCGGTGACGGAGAGTTCCGTCGCACGCTGCTCAAATGGTCACAACCCAACAAGGGTGCATTCTCTCCAATATTCCCCACCGGTTACATAGAGCTGGTACAGTGCCGTGACCGCGAGCCCCGCAAGATATTTGAGGGCCGCTACTGGGGAGATCCCGGATTCATCCAGATATGCTTTGACGTGACAAATATGGATGCCTTGGGCAAGTGGTGCGCCGACCACGGACACCCATTCACAGTTGACAGCTGCCCCGACGGCAAGCAATTCGCCATGGGTGACGCATCCGGCAGGTTCACATACATAGAGGATCAGGACGGAACCCTGATTGAGTTTGTGGAGACCTACCGTATATCGGTAGCCAAGAAACTGGGCTGGTATATAAACCTGCTCTACCGCAATCGTGAAAAGCCACTTTCAAAGCTGCTGTTCCGCGCCATGAAGATGAACCGCAAGAAGTTTTGACACAGGTAAACAATGGGAAATCTTATTGATATCATCAAGTCCGATGTCCGGTTTGAGGACTCGCTCAAAGCTTGTATGAACTGCGGTATATGCACGGCCATCTGCCCTGCCGCCGAGTTCTACGACTATGACCCCCGCCGCATATGCGATACCGTACAGCGCGGTGATGAGGAGCAGATAGAGAAGCTTCTGCGCTCTGACACCATCTGGTACTGCGGCCAGTGCATGTCGTGCAAGCCCCGCTGCCCGCGCGGCAATATACCCGGAGCGGTAATCAACATACTGCGTAAGGTATCGCAGGATATGGGATATTACAAGGACAGTCACATGGGCCGACAGCAGGTTGACCTTATGGCCGGCATTGGCGATAACATCCTGAACATAGGTTACTGCGTGCATCCCGATGTAGTATTCCCCGAGAAGCACCCCGAGCAGGGACCCGTATGGGAGTGGTATATCAAGAACATCAAGGCCGTAGCCCCCAAGTTCGGTGCAAACTATCATGGCAAGGGTGCCGGTGCATTGCGAGAGATATCACCGGAGACAATGGAGGAACTCCGCAATATTTTCAAGGTTACCGGAGGAATGGATTTCCATGACTCCATAAAAAACGGTCCTCACAATGAATAAGTTCGGATTCGCCATCAAGACTCCAAGATCGGAGAACATGGATAAGGTTTCGCTGGAGCGTTACCATCTGCTGCTGGACCGTGAGCCGTCATTCAAGCGCTGTTTCCAGTGCGGATGCTGCAGCGCCACATGTTCTGCCCGACAGTTTACCGATTTCAGTATACGTCGCATACACACCTCTTTCCGCCGCGGCGAATACGACGGGCTGGATGAACAGCTCAAGAAATGCATGCTTTGCGGCAAATGCACTCTGGTCTGCCCGCGCGGGGTAAACCTCAGGTCACTGATTATAAATATGCGTCAGATCCTTGACGAAACTAAATAGTAAGACTGGATGAAGATTCACGCATATCCATACAATGATTTTGTAATACCGTTCCTTATAGGCACGATACTTCTGTTTGCCATCATCATCTACAAATATATCCGGTGGATAAGGAAGTTCAGTCCGGAGCAGCGCAAGGTGATACGCGGCAACTGGTACTCATGGAAGATTTTCCCTGCAATCTGGGAGATGATTCGCGAGGGATTACTCCATGCCCGCATACTCAAGAAGAATATCCTGCTGGGTATCATGCACCAGGCATTTGCACTGGGCTGGTTCCTGCTTATAGTGGTGGGTGCCGTAGAGAGCCGTGACGCCTTCTACACCATGCAGCACGAGCAGTCAATCGAGGCTGTCAATGAACTACGGCAGCAGAACGGCTGGCACATCTACAATACCGGTGAGGACAAGAACCCCGAGTACCTGAACCAGCGCCGCTACCGTGTTGAGACCGAGGACGGCATAGCCCGAATCCATTATCACCGCCCGTTCTACGTAGGCATATTCTACCGTTACTTTGTACATAAGGCACCGGCATCGTTCCGTCAGCATAAGGCCTACTCCGACCTTATGGATGCGTTGCTGCTCTACGTATTCCTGGGCCTGACGATGGCTTTCATCAAGATATTCTGGTCCAAGATACTGGGAATGCGCCGCACCACCAAGCATACCATCATAGACCGGTTCTCAAAGTTCTCGCTGTGGATGATATTCCCCATGCGACTGCTTGCCGAGTCCATTACGGCATGTCTGTACGGCAACGGAGGATTCTTTGGATGCTCTATTCGCTCATGCTGGGTGTATTCTTTGTGACCATGCCGTTCACCCGCTATATGCATATATTTACGGAGTTGTTTCTTATTTATTTCCGTAAGATAGGAGTACGTGAGGAGACCGCCAAGACAGGTTACACGCTGTTTGAACTCAACGCATGCTCACGTTGCGGTGTGTGCATATCGGGCTGTCCCATTGACAAGGTGCTTGAGAACCACGAGATTCAGTCTGTCTATCTTATCCGCAGCCTGCGCAACCAGGAGCGCGGCAGCCGTCTTAAGATGATTGCCGACAACTGCCTTATGTGTGACCGATGCACGGTAGACTGCCCCGTCGGCATAGACCTGAGCGCCCTACGCCGCCAGACTCGCGCCAAGGGAGAAATCGATACATCCGGCAATTACGTATATCTGGACAAGAAACAGACTTCGTTCAACGCCATAGGCCGTGTTGCATACTTTGGTGGCTGTATGTCACATCTTACTCCCGGCATAACCGAGTCCATGGAGCGCATATTCACCGCTGCCGGCCAGAAATACTGGTACATAGACAAGCTGGCCACCATATGTTGCGGCCGTCCGCTGCAGCAGCAGGGATTCACCACACAGGCTGCCGAATTACGCCGCAAGAACACGGACCTGATAGAGAAATCGGGGGCCACCATGCTGGTAACTTCCTGCCCTATCTGCTACCAGTCATTCAAGAAGGAGTACAACCTTAACATACCCGTTGTACACCACACCGAGTATATAGACATGCTGATTAAGCAGGGTCGTCTCAAGGTCCGTCACGATGACCGCAAGGTATCATATCATGACCCGTGTGAACTGGGCCGCGGCTGCGGAATCTATGATGAGCCGCGCAATGTCCTGAGCGCCGTGACCAACCTTCAGAAAACCCGTTACCAGCGTGAAAAGAGCGTATGCTGCGGATTCAACCTGGGTGATACCAAACTCAATCTTGAGGAGCAGACCAAGATAAGGAACGCATCACTTGATAATCTTACAAGTAAGCCGGTCGATGCCATAGCAACCGCCTGCCCCATGTGTAAGAAGGCCTTCCAGCATGCCACTAACGACTATCCTGTAAGGGATATAGCCGAGATTGTGGCAGAGAACCTTATAAACTGACAAGATTATGAACCGTTTTTGGAACGAATATCAGAAAGCCATAGCTGACGACCATTACTTCTATGAGCGCAGCTGCATCCGTCAGACCTTTTTCCCGGGCTCCGAGACCGCATTCCTGCGTATGCTCCGTGAAGAGTTGAACAAGGATATCTTTGATGATTTCCGTCAGCACACCTGCACCGGCATAGGATACCATACCGATGTGGTTCCCCTTGAGACCACTATGACCGTGGTGGCCCGCCTGTTCTCACTTATGACCGAGCACGGCTATGAGAACTACGTACCCTCTTGCGTAACATCGTTCGGCGTATTCACCGAGATGTGCCATATGTGGCAGGAGCATCCCGAGCTCTTGGAAAAGACCCGCGAGAATCTCTACAAGGCCTGCAAGCGTGAGTTCAACATACCCAAGAATATAGCTCACCCGTCGGACGTGATATATCATTTCCGTCATGAACTGGCTGAGAAGATGAAATACCGTCTTGTCAACCGGTTTACCGGTAAGCCCCTGAAGGTTGTTGAGCACATCGGCTGCCATTATGCCAAGATATTCCCTGACAAGGGCGTAGGTAAGGCAGAATTTCCTTACGTACTGGCAGGTATGATTGAGGCATGGGGCGGAGAAGTTGTGGATTATCCGGAGCGCCGTCACTGCTGCGGATTCGGTTTCCGTCAGTATCTGGTTCAGGAGAACCGCGGCTACTCAGTATCCAACACCAAGAAGAAACTGGAGTCCATGGAACCGTATGAGCCAGATTTCATTGTATCCAACTGTCCCGGCTGCTCCATGTTCCTGGACCGCTGGCAGTACACCATAGCCGAGATGGAGCACAAGACCTATGACCGTGAAGGTTACGGCATACCCGTACTCACCTATGAGGAGATGGCCGGTCTTCTGCTGGGATATGACCCGTGGGAACTGGGTCTGCAGATACATCAGGTACAGGCCGAGCGCCTGCTTGACAAGATAGGCATTCCGTATGACCCCAAGGCCAAGTACAGAGCAGCCGACGGCAAGATACTGCGTGCCCCGGAGAAACCCGAGAACCTTTTAGTCTAAGTTTGATTATGAAAAAAGTCGCAATAATAGGAGCCGGCCCCGCCGGTATAGAGGCCGCATCAGTACTGGCCAGGAATGGTATTGAGGTAACTCTTTTTGAAAAATCCGAGACTCCGCTCAAGAATATCCAGGACAAGGCATTCCTGTTCCCCAACTTCCAGGCAGCACAGGAGATAGCCGATGATCTGAGCGGCAAGCTCCTGGCCGACGGCATCACAACCGTGTTCGGCGTAGAGATAACAGACCTCAAATGGCTGGGAACCGAGTGGAAACTCATTGACAGCAAGGACCAGACATACGTGACCGATGCCGTACTCATAGCCACCGGTTATCAGGTATTCGATGCCCACCGCAAGGAGGAACTTGGCTATGGCATATACAAGGGCGTAATCACATCACTTGATATGGAGCAGATGATCAAGCACGGCAAGATACTGAACGCCAACGGCGATGAGCCCAAGCGCATTACATTCCTGCAATGCGTAGGCTCCCGTGACGAGAAGAGCGGCAACCACTACTGCTCCAAGATATGCTGCGTAACAGCCGTAAAACAGGCCATCGAGGTCCGCAAGCAATTACCCAAATGTGAAGTATCTGTGTTCTACATGGACCTCAGGATGTGGGGACAGGGATTTGAGGAGATGTATCGTACATCCCAGGAGAAATACGGCGTAAGTTTCGTGCGCGGACGCATATCGGAAGCTGCCGCCACGTTTGATGGCCGTGTGCAACTCAAGAGCGAAGACACCCTGATGGGCCTGCCCCTTAAGATGACCACCGATCTTCTGGTACTCATGGTAGGTATGGAGGCATCATGCGGCACCAAGGCATTGGGCAAGTCTTGCGGTATCAGCGGAGATTACGGATTCATCAGATCAGTCAACCCGCATCTTTATGACAACGAAACCGGTAAGCCCGGTCTGTTTGCCGCAGGTACCTGCAAACGTCCGTTGAGCATATCAGACTCAATCAACGACGCCCGATCGGCTGCACTTGCTATAACAGATTACCTTAACAGTCTTAATAAGGAGAAATAAAAAAAACCTTGCGTTTGCAAGGTTTTTTTATTCATGATCATTTCATTCGCCACCAATCAAAGTTAAACATATCCTTTTCCGGACCTGTAAACACGAAATAGAGGTCATGTACTCCGCGGATACGGCGCTTGAACTTGCTGGTATACGTCTTGAATTCAAATTTTCCTCCTGAAGGGATTACTGATATCACGGCCTGAAGCGGACCTTCCGGACTGTCCAGTCTGACCTCCATGCATCCTATCCCGTCCGAAGCAATTGATGCCAGGAACTTTTTTGCACCTTTCTTTCCGAAATCAACACCACGAAGAAGTATGTATTCACCATTGTCTATACCATGGACGTACATATTTCTGGGGTGGTAACCGGTCTCATCGTCATATTCATAATCAGTACTCAGGTATGATGTCTTGAGTCCATAGCCCCAAGCCATGGTCTCGGCCTCCACCCTACGGTAAGGATCAAAAGCTTTTACCTGCTCCACGACATTGTCTATGAAATACGGAACCTCCTGTATGGTACCGTCCTCATTATAATGCATCTCAGCCATCGAAACCGAACGCTGTTCGGCATGGGCGAATGTCTTAAGATGCATTATGTCATAATTAAGACCGAAAACATAGCTTTTACCCTTGAATTCAATGATTCCGGGATGGTTGCCGCGTGTACGTACAGTATGGTCCATTATATGACCTTTGTACTCCCAGGGACCCTCAGGACCGTCACTCATGGCATATCCGATACCCTCGGGGCAGCATGTCGATGCAAATGCCAGATAATAGTGTCCGCCATGTTTCCATATCCATGGACCTTCCTGATAATCCTCAATCTTGGGATGCTTAACGATAGGACCTGCAAGCGATATCATATCCTTACCCAGTTTTACGGAGTAAAGATTGGGGTTACCCCAGTACATGTACGCCTGCCCGTCATCATCAATCAGCACAGTGGGGTCAATGTCATCCCAATGCTCCTTCTGCCATACCAGAGGCTCACCCAGAGGATCAGTGAATGGCCCGTAAGGGGTATCTGATACCAGCACGCCTATTCCATGACCGTGTATGGGACAGTACATATAATACTGGCCGTTAGCCTCGACCACCTGCTCTGCCCAGGCTCCGTTGTTGCCATCGTAGTATTTAAAATCATCAAGTGACGCTACGGGCCCGAAATCCTGCCAGTTTTTCAGGTCCTCCGAAGTATAAAGCAGCCAGTCAAACATCTGGAAGCCACGTGCACCGTCATTATCGTGAGTCGTATAGAGATAAACCTTGTCACCTATCACCACAGGTGCGGGATCGGCGGTAAAGCGGGTCTGTACCAAAGGCATGTTGGCTTGTGCGTTGAACTGCCACCAGTCAAGGGTAAACGGTTTCTCGGACTCACAGCTGAACTTGATATATACGTCATGAACGCCCTTTACGTCCGTATCTATCAGATATGTGAACGCTGCGGTACGGAAACCTGCATTGTCGGTATTTACCGGAACCTTGCAGAACGGCTCTCCATCCATATTGTCAGTGTAGAACTCTATGGTTCCCTTGCCTTTCTGCTCGCCAACCACAACCACAACGGCTTTCTGGCCGCAGTCCTTGAAATCAACAGAACGTACGCGGATCCAGTCACCGTCATCGATATCGGTGACAAAATGGTCACGTCCTGCACGACGGTCAACCTTAAGTCCGCGTGATTCTGCCTGAGTCTCGGCCTCAACGCGGGTGTACGGATCCAGGTTCTTGACCGGAGTCACTACGCCCTCCTTGGTAAATTTCATGAACGGGAACGTGCCGTCTTCATTCCACTTGAACTCCTCCACGCAGGCGCTACGGTTGTAACCTCCGCCACCGGGCAGACCGCCGTTGTGGTAGAACATAAAGTCACGGCCCTTGAACGTGATGTTTCCGCCATGTATGGTAAAACTGTTCTGAGCCTCATCCATTATGCGGCCACGGTATGTCCAGGGGCCGTTTATGGTGGGAGCGGTCGAGTATGCCATATGCTCGGGCACACCTCCTGCGGGATATGATATATAATAGGTACCATTGCGTTTCATAACCCATGGACCCTCCTCATACTGGGTCATCATCTCGTTCTGGCCCTTGGCCCAGTTCATCTTGCTCTGCAACTCGCCAAAGCACTTGGGATCATGGTAGCCGGGGACCTCCTGCCAGCCGTTCTTGAACGAAACCATATCATCATTCAGTTCTCCGTACCAGAGGCCCTTGTTGCCCCAGAACAGATATGCACGGCCGTCATCATCAATAAATACTGTTGGGTCGATGAATCCGAATCCTTCGGCCAGCGGGCCGCCTATGGCATCGGTCCAGGGTCCCTGCGGATCATCGGCCACGGCTACGGCCAGGGCGTCACCGCCGGTAGCCTTGTTGCAGCATACGTACCAGTACCACTTGCCGTTGCGCTCCACTCCCTGGCAAGCCCATGCACGCTGTCCCTGACGGGCCCACTTGAAAGTGGCGGTTGTTACCTGGGTGCCCAGATAGGTCCAGTTGACCATATCCTCGGTGCTGAACAGCATCCAGTCCTTCATGTTGAAGTCACGGTTGCGGCCGTCCTCATCATGATCAGTAAACAGATACACCTTGTCTCCGTACACGAACGGTGCAGGATCGGGTGTGAACACAGTGCTGATAATAGGGTTCTGGGCCGATGCCAGAACGGGCAGCATAGCCGCCAAGGTCAGTAATTGTTTGAAAGTTTTCATAAGTTTAAGGATATTGATTTTTAGTCTTTGCAAAAGTTTATCAGTTCGCGGTAGAGCCGCTGGACCGGAAGGCCCACCACATTGAAATAACTACCCTCTATAGCCTCCACTCCAACATAGCCTATCCACTCCTGGATGCCGTAGGCTCCGGCTTTATCCATAGGCAGGCCGCTCTCTACGTAGCTGTTTATCTCATCATCAGTAAGATTGCAGAACCTTACCTTGGTGGTTACTGCAAAACTGCGTTCCTTACGGGCAGTCATCAGCGTTACACCGGTAATCACATCATGCCAGCGGCCGGAAATCAGACGCAGCATACGGCAGGCATCGGCCTTATCGGCAGGCTTGCCCAGAACCTCTCCGTCCACATATACAATGGTATCGGCCGTAATGACAAGTTCATCGGGGCCGATAAGCGGTCTGTAGGGCGTGGCTTTCTCACGCGATATGTAAAGCGGAATCTCCTCACCCTTAAGACTGTGCGGCCAAGACTCGTCGATGCCGCTTATCACCTTTACGGTAAAGTCCAGTCCCAGTCCCGCCAGAAGTTCACGGCGGCGGGGCGAGTTTGACGCCAGTATTATCTTGTACGGGAGCTCCATTGTTTACCAGCCGAATGCATGTTCATCCTTCATCCACTTGCCCTGAACCTTGAGAACCTGCTCCAGCACATCGCGCACGCAGCCCTCGCCGCCTTTGCAGGGCGAAATGTACTTGCACAGTGACTGAATCTCAGGGCAGGCGTCGGCCGGACAGCAGGGCAGTCCGCACTGGCTCATTACCTGCCAATCCGGGATATCATCACCCATATAGAGTATCTCCTCACGTTTCAGGTCATACTTGGCCTTGAACTCGTTGAAGTCATTAATCTTTATGCTTGAGCATATGTATACATCCTTTATACCCAGACCCTCATAGCGCTTGCGCACCTCCTCTACGCGGGCACCGGTTATGATGCACAGGTGCAGGCCCATCTTTACGGCCAACTGCATGGCGTATCCGTCCTTTACGTTTACCGTACGCACCGGATCGCCGCTGGGTGAGAGGCTCATTACCGGTTTGCTCAGCACGCCGTCCACATCAAATATCAGGGCGCGGATGGAGTTAAGGTCGTAGTTTATCATTTCAGGTCCTTGTTTATGTCAATAGAAATCAGTCTGTACAGCGCGGCATACCCGGGATAGTCCTTGAGCAGTTCCAGATGCTCGTTTATCACCTTGCGGTCGCCACGTACGGCGGGGCCGGTCTGGGCGTCCTGCGGACTCATGGTCTCCACCTTGCGGGCGGTCTCACGAACCAGCGGCAGCATCACGCGGAAAGGTACTCCCTCCGTGGCCAGCAGCTTATCGGCAATAGCGTACATATGGTTGCTGAAATTGCATGTAAACACCGCAGCGACATGCAGTTTCTTGCGCCCTGTCGAACTCAGTTCAGCAACCCGGCCCGAAAGGTCCGATGCAAGCGTCTTTACGGTTTCCAGTTCTGCAGCATCTGAGCCCTCTACGAATACCGGGACCTGAGGCCAGTCAATCTGTGCACCTTTGGAGAATGTCTGCATAGCGTAAAGCACACCGTAACGTCCGGCTCCTGCGTCTTTCCAGATACCCATAGGTATGCTGCCGGCAGTGTGTAGGAACAGGGCGTTCTCCCTACCCTTCACTATGGCCGGAGCCAATCGGGCAAGAGCGTCATCGGTAAGCATTGTAAGATAGACATCGGCCATGGGAAGGCTCTGCAGGCTGTCCGTTGCGGGAGCGCCCAGAGCATCAGCCAGCTCACGCGCATTGGCCATGGTGCGGCTATAGACGCAAGCAATGGTATGCCCCGCAGCCTTGAGTTGCGGTCCCATACATGTGGCTACGCGGCCCGATCCTATCAATGCTATCCTCATCTGCTCAGAACTTTTCCTTGTGAACCTTGGTCCACTCTATCTTGTCATCCTCGTACGGTTTGCGGTCCATATTCTTGTAACCAACGCCCACAATGCACTCCGGCTCATACTGCTCAGGGATGCCCAGCAGCTCCATCAGGGTCTGTTTGGTGCTCTTGCCGTCAGCATCGGCCCTGCCGCGCATATGGCACCAGCAACTGCCCAACCCCAGGTCCTCGGCCTGCAGCTGCATATCGATTGCGGCAATTGAGCAGTCCTCTATCCAGCAGTCACTCTTGGATGGATCACCCAGCACTACCACAGCAAACGCAGCCTCGGCAAGAAAACCCGACCCCATGGCACGGCACTTGGAGAGATTCTCAAGCATAGCCGGATCCTCAACAGTTACAAACTCCCATCCGCGGTTGTTCTTGGCGGTGGGTGAAATCAGGGCCGCACGCAGAATGATGCGTTTCTGTTCCTCAGTCAGTTTCTCAGCGGTAAACTTCCGCATACTCCGCCTGTTGGCTATCAAATCACTGAATTTATCCATTCCGTTTCTGTTTATCAGTGCGAATATAGTAAGAAAAACCCGTTCAAATTATACTTTAGCCCGATTTTTTACGTTTAGACAATTGAATGAAACATAAGTTATTTTTGTTGCTGGCCGTCTGCATGGCGTTACCCGTGCAGGCTCGTCGTGTATATATCCACGGACGAGTCTTTGACGAGGCTGGAGAGCCGGTAGAGTTGGCTACCATCAACGAGGAGCAAACCCTTCACTCTGCCATGACAAACCTCAAAGGCGAGTATTCATTCACAGTCAACACCCGCAATGACACCCTCAACCTTGTTTTCCGCATGGTGGGCCACGAGACGCGCCGCCGCACTCTGATAAATCCTGCGGATACGGTAAGGCTGGATATGCTTCTCCCTACCACGAACTACACCCTCCAGAACGTCGATATAAACGCAAACCGTAACCGCACGGACGGAATGCAGGACATCAGGGCTGAAGGCTTAAGATTCAACGCGGATGCAAACGGAGGCTCAGTTGAATCCATTATAACCACTCAGGCCGGAGTCAGCACCCACAATGAACTTAGCAGCCAATACAATGTACGTGGCGGCAACTTTGACGAGAACAGCGTCTATGTAAACGGCACGGAGATACTGCGTCCGCTACTGGTACGTGCCGGACAGCAGGAGGGATTGAGTTTCATAAATCCTGACATGGTTGAGTCCATAAGTTTCTCAACCGGAGGATTCAGCGTTGCATACGGCGACAAGATGTCATCGGTCCTGGACATAACATACCGCAAGCCCAAGGGATTGGAATCCGTTCTGACAGCAAGCCTGCTCGGTGCAAGCGCCTATATAGGGACAGGCAGTGACAGGTTCAGTTTTTCAGGAAGCGTACGATACAAGACCACAACCTACCTGCTGGGAACATTGGACACCAAGGGAGAGTATGATCCGTCATTCCTGGATTACCAGACATACATGTGCTGGACACCCGATACAAAATGGGAGATCGGACTCATCGGCAATGCCGCGGTCAACAGTTACAATTTCCGTCCCATAGACCGCAATACCTCTTTCGGGACAGCAAAAGACCCAAAAAGTTTCAAGGTCTATTACGAGGGTTGGGAGCGGGACCGTTTCAATACACTTTTCGGAGCCCTGGATATCAAACGCAAAGATGAGTACTCTGTCTACAGATTCAATCTTTCGGCATTCAACAGCCGTGAAAGCGAATCTTTTGATATATTGAGCCAATATTGGCTGAATGAAAGCGACGCCAGTGAGAGCATGGCTGTAGGATCATTCATGGAGCACACCCGGAACAGGCTTAAGTCAACGGTCTTGACTGCCGCTTTAAAAGGCACACACTACACCGACATTGCCGGAAGCATCGGCTGGGGCATGGAATACCGTCACGAGACCGTAAATGACCACATGCGCGAATGGGAGATGCGAGACTCGGCCGGTTATACCCTTCCCTACACACAGACAGGACCGATGCAGATGATATATTCGTTAAAGTCCAACCACGGGATATCAAGCGGCAAAGTATCCGCATACATCCAGAACACTTACCGTTTCAATACCGGCATCGGTCTGTTTACACTGAACACCGGAGTCAGGGCATCTTGGTGGAGCTGGAATAGAGAAACCACATTCAGCCCACGTCTGATGATGGGTTTCAATCCAACTTTCAACGAAAACCTGACATTCCGACTATCGGCTGGCGTCTATTATCAGACCCCATTCTATAAGGAAATCAAGGACACGGTCAATACGGGAGGAATCTGTCAAGTCAATCTCAACAGGGATATAAGAGCCCAGCGTTCCATTCAGTTTGTCCTGGGCGGAGACTATGACTTCCAGGTCTATGACAGACCTTTCAAGTTTACGACTGAATTATATTACAGAAAACTTGACCGGCTTATTCCATACAATATTGAGAATGTAAGAATCATTTACTATGGTGAGAACTGTGCTCACGGTTATGCCGCAGGCATTGACATGAAGCTTTACGGTGAGTTCGTGCCGGGTACCGCATCGTGGATTACATTCTCGCTCATGAACACCCGTGAGAACATAGGCGGCAAATGGCTGCCCCGTCCCACGGAGCAACTTTACAACTTCTCATTATACTTTACAGACTATTTCCCGCGCAGGGAGAGCTGGAAGATGTCACTGCGCTGCTCATTGGCCGACGGTCTGCCTTTCGGCCCCACTCACAGCGGCCGCGAGAAACAGGTGTTCCGCGCCCCCGCATACAAGCGTGTGGACATCGGCCTGTCTTATAAGGTCTTTGATTACAGCAAGCATCCGCACATTTACGGCAAGTCAGGATTTTTCAATAGCATCTGGGTAGGGGCAGACGCTCTCAACCTGCTTGGCATCAACAACGTCAACTCATACTACTGGATAACCGATATCCAAAACACCCAGTACGCCGTCCCCAACTACCTGACCGGCCGCCAGCTCAACCTCCGCCTCATCGCCAACATCGGCAAATGACACAAATGTGTCCAAACCTGATCCGGGCTATTTTTAGTGATTATTTCCTTTTTATTACAAGGTATATTTAGTACCTTTGTGTGCCTTTATGAAAAAGGCAGTTTTTGTATCCAAACAAGTATAACTAACAATAATTACAAAACAATTATGAAACCATCACACATTGAGCATCTCGGCATCGCCGTTACCTCTCTGGAGGAGACTATGCCTTTCTTTGAGTTTTTAACCGGCAGCAAGTGCTACAACATCGAGGTAGTTGAGGACCAGAAGGTCAAGACCGCTTTCTTTAAGGTTGGCCAGACCAAGATAGAGCTTCTGGAGCCCACAAGTCCCGAGTCAACAATAGCCAAGTTCATAGAGAAGAACGGCGGCCGTGGCGGCATACACCATGTGGCTTTCAACGTTGAGAGCGTGGCCGATGCACTCAAGGAGGCCGAGGCAGCCGGTATCCGTCTTATCGACGTACAGCCGCGTAAGGGTGCCGAGAACCTGATGATAGCATTCCTGCACCCCAAATCAACTTGCGGCGTGCTGACTGAGATTTGTGAACAACCCAAATAACTTTAATTATACAAAATGGATAACAGCAAGCTTCAGAAGCTGGTAGACAAGCGCGCCCAGGCAATGGCCGGCGGCGGCGAAAAAGCTGTTGAGAAGCATCATGCCAAAGGCAGTTACACTGCACGTGAGCGCATAAACATGCTTCTTGACGAGGGATCATTTGAGGAGGTCGATATGTTCCTGACACACCGTTGCACAGACTTCGGTATGGACAAGAAGGTATTCCTGGGTGACGGCGTTGCCGTAGGTTCAGGTACCATTGACGGCCGTCTGGTTTACGTATTCGCACAGGATGCCACGGTAATAGGCGGTTCACTGTCCGAGACTATGGCACAGAAGATATGCAAGGTCATGGATATGGCCATGAAGATGGGTGCTCCCATCATCGGTCTGAACGATTCGGGCGGTGCACGTATCCAGGAGGGTGCCTGCGCACTGGCAGGTTACGCCGAGATTTTTGAGCGCAACATCCTGGCAAGTGGCGTAGTTCCGCAGATTTCAGTCATTTTCGGTCCTTGCGCCGGCGGTGCCGTTTACAGCCCTGCCCTGACCGACTTCATCATGATGACCGAGCAGAACTCTTATATGTTCATTACCGGACCAAAGGTTGTAAAGAGCGTTACCGGTGAGGATGTTACCGTTGAGCAGCTGGGCGGCGCCCGCGTTCACGCCACCAAATCAGGTGTGACACACTTTGTGGCCGCTACTGAGGAAGAGGCCATGCAGGAGATACGCCGTCTCATCAGTTTCATCCCCCAGAACAACATGGAGGAGGCTCCCGTCAAGGAGTGCAAGGATGACCCGGCACGTATAGAGGATGCACTCAACTCTATGGTCCCCGATGATCCCAACAAACCTTACGATATGAAGAACATCATCTACTCTATCGTGGATGACGGTGACTTCATGGAGGTTCATAAGGATTACGCCAAGAACGTGATCTGCGGTTTTGCACGTTTCAACGGACGTTCAACCGGTATCATTGCCAATCAGCCCAACTGGCTGGCGATGTACCCGGATTCCTTTGCGGAACAGGTCAGGAGTATGCAGGTATCATTGATCACGGCGCTAAGCTGATGTTCGCATACGGCGAGGCTACCGTTCCTAAGGTAACCGTTACTGTACGTAAGTCTTACGGCGGTTCACACATCGTCATGAGCTGCAAGCAGCTGCGCGGTGACCTGTGCTACGCATGGCCCAATGCCGAGATTGCAGTTATGGGTGCCAGCGGTGCCGTAGGTGTTCTTGAGGCCAAGGCTCTCAAGGCCATCGAGGACCCGGAGGAGAAGAAGAAATTCATTGCCGAGAAGGAGGCAGAATATAAGGACAAGTTCGCTTCGCCTTATCAGGCAGCCAACCGCGGTTATATTGACGATGTTATTGAGCCGCGCTACACACGCGCACGCATCATTCGCGGATTTGAGCAGTTGCAGACCAAGCGCCTGACCAACCCGCTCAAGAAGCACAGCAACATTCCACTCTAAAAAAGAGAGTCTATGATGACACCATTAGCAATAAACTGGTCACACGTATGGTTGGTAACCGGATTGGGATTCTGCATGGTCATAGTGCTCCTGGTTGTCCTTATCTTCATTCTTAAACTGCTTGGAGCAGTTATAAGCAGTGCCGTTAAGGCTCCCAAGGAAGCTCAGCCCAAAGCAATAGCCCAGACTCCCGCAGCCCAGGCCGCTCCGGCTGCCACATCGGCCGATGATGACCTGGCCGCCATCGCCATGGCTCTGCATCTGTACTTCAACGGAGTACATGACGTAGAACCTACAGAGATTCATATCAAGAGAGTAGAGCGCTCCGGTTGGAACTCAAAGCTCTACGGAATGAACAACCTGCATCGTTAACAATGAATTGTAGTGCAAGCCGAATGTAGAAGAACCCGTTCTTATACTGAGGCGCAGCCTACAATCTATTAAAAATGAAATTTTTAATGAAAGAGTTTAAGTTTACTATAGACGGCAAGCAGTACAACGCTGCCGTGAATGAACTTGAGGACAATTTTGCCGAAGTTACACTCAACGGCAAGACCTACAAGGTAGAGTTAGAGAAGGAGGAGGCCCCTGCTGCCGCAGCTGTACGCCGTCCCGCCGCTGCTGCCGCTCCTGCAGCCGCAGCTCCCGCCGGACTGATGACCGTAAAGAGTCCGCTGCCCGGATCAATAGTAAAGGTACTCGTCAAGGCCGGTCAGGCTGTAAAGAAGGGCGATGTACTGCTCACTATGGAATCCATGAAGATGGAGAACAACGTCGCCGCCGAGGCCGACGGTATCGTAAAGGCCATCTACGTAGAGCCCGGCAAGAACGTTATGCAGGATGACAAGCTGCTTGACCTGGAGACAGTTGCCACAGCAGCCGCTCCCGCACCGGCTCCCAAGGCTGCTCCGGCTCCCAAGGCCGAGGCACCCAAACCCGCTGCCCCCAAGGCTGCCGATGTTCCAGCAGGCGGCTATAAGGTAACCAGTCCCCTGCCCGGCTCAATCATCAAGGTTCTGGTAACCGAGGGTCAGGATGTTAAGAAGGGTGACACCCTGCTTACACTTGAGAGCATGAAAATGGAGAACGCCGTAATGGCCGACCGCGACGGTAAGGTAACCAAGATTGCCGTAACCGCAGGTCAGAACGTAATGCAGGAGGACCTGCTCATAGTTCTGGATTAATCATCATTTCAAAAAAAGTAAAGAAATGGGTGATATTCTGGAATTCTTTGAGCAGATGGGCTTCATGAACATGACCTATCAGCAAGGAATAATGCTCTTACTGAGTTTCTTCCTGCTGTACCTGGCCATCAAGAAGCAATATGAGCCGCTCCTGCTGCTCCCCATCGCATTCGGTATGCTGCTTACAAACCTGCCCGGTGCGGGAATGTATCATTCAGAACTCTGGGCAGCATTCCTCGATGCCAACAGCCCTGCCTATCACAGCTATGGCACAATCATGCGTGAGGGCGGTCTGCTGGACATTCTCTATATAGGTGTCAAGGCCGGTGTTTATCCGTGTCTGATATTTATGGGCGTAGGTGCCATGACTGATTTCGGTCCGCTGATTGCCAATCCCAAGAGCCTGCTCCTGGGTGCCGCCGCTCAGCTGGGTATCTTCCTTACATTCCTTGCAGCCAACTCAATGGGCTTTACCGAGGCTCAGGCCGGCTCAATAGGTATTATAGGTGGTGCCGATGGTCCTACATCAATCTTCCTGACATCAAAACTGGCCCCCGAGCTGCTTGGTCCTATTGCCATTGCAGCCTACTCTTACATGGCTCTTGTTCCGGTTATCCAGCCGCCTATCATGCGTGCCCTGACAACCAAGAAGGAGCGTGCCATCAAGATGAGCCAGCTGCGTCCCGTAAGCAAGACCGAGAAGATAATATTCCCGATTGCCATCACCACCATCGTGGCTCTCATTCTGCCCGATGCCGCTCCGCTTATAGGCTGCCTCATGCTGGGTAACCTGGCCAAGGAGTGCGGTGTTGTGGACCGTCTGAGCAAGACCATGCAGAACGAGCTGATGAACATCGTGGTGATATTCCTGGGCCTTACCGTAGGTGCTACCGCTACTGCCAGCTCATTCCTGGATTGGAGCACAATCAAGATCATGGTTATGGGTGTCGTAGCATTCGGTTGCGGTACCGCAGGCGGTATCCTGCTTGCCAAGCTGATGAACGTATTCTCCAAGGAGAAGATCAACCCGCTTATCGGTTCTGCAGGTGTATCGGCCGTTCCTATGGCTGCCCGCGTATCACAGCAGGTAGGTCAGGAGGAGAACCCCAGCAACTTCCTGCTCATGCACGCCATGGGCCCCAACGTTGCCGGCGTAATAGGATCCGCAGTAGCAGCAGGAATCCTACTCACAATGCTCGGATAATTGAGAATTGAGAATTGAGAATTAAAAAAAGGGTTCGGATAATTCCGAGCCCTTTTTTATGTCGCGGGTTTTACGCAGGTTCTGCGTATTAATTCTCAATTCTCAATTTCCAATTCTCAATTTAAGGAATTACCACAGTAGGTTTAAAAGTCTTAGCCTCTTCCGGAGTGACTTGGGCGTAGGCGATGATTATGACAGTGTCGCCGATTGAGACCAACCGGGCGGCAGCGCCGTTAAGGCAGATGCACTTGGAGTCGCGCTCACCGCGAATCACATATGTTACAAGACGGGCGCCGTTAGTTACATCAACCACGTGGACCTGCTCGCCGTCAATGATGCCGGCTGCATCCATCCAGTTGCCGTCAATGGTTATGCTACCTATGTAGTTTATGTTGGCATCGGTCACCTTGACACGGTGCAACTTTGATTTAAGAACTGTCAGCAGCATTCCTCCTTGTATTTTATGTTATCAATCAAGCGAACCTTACCGCAGTGAACGGTAACGCAGCCTACTATATAATCGGTAGCATCCCAATTGTCAACAGGCTGCAAGGTGCGGCCGTCGACAATCTCATAATACTCTACCTCCAAACCTTGGTAAGAGTTGATTGTATCAATCACATATTTGCGGGTAGAAGCAAGCGTGTGGTGACGTGCATAGTAGCGGCTCTCAAAGAGAGTGCGTGATATGTTGGCGGCCAGTTTACGCTCAGCCTTGCTCAGAAGCATGTTGCGTGAACTCAGAGCCATACCGTCCTCCTCACGAACAATGGGGCAGCCCACGATCTCAATCTTGAGATTCAGTTGGCGGACCATCTCACGGATTATGGCCAGCTGCTGGAAATCCTTCTCACCGAAATATGCGCGGTCAGGCTCCACGGCATAGAACAGCTTGCTTACAATCTGAGCCACACCGTTAAAGTGTCCGGGGCGGTTGGGGCCCTCCATCACCTTATCCAGAGGTGTGAAATCAAATGTGCGGGTATCGGGCTCGGGATACATTTCCTCTACCGACGGAGCGAACACATACTGGGCGCCGACTTTCTCAAGCAGCCGGCAATCAGCCTCCATCGTGCGGGGATAGTTATTCAGGTCATTCTTGTCATTGAACTGTGTGGGATTAACGAAATCGCTCACAACGGTTATGTCATTCTCTGCAACAGAGCGGCGTACAAGCGATGCATGTCCCTCATGCAGAGCCCCCATCGTCGGTACAAGGCCGATACTCTTTCCGGCCTCACGACAAATTTTGAGGTTCTCTTTGAGTTCCTTTACTGTTGTTATTACCTTAATCATAATACATTCGAAAAAGTCCGCAAAATAAGTTATAATTTGTGGGATTTCAAAAGTTTCAGCCAAACTGCTTGCCAAATTCATGTTTTTTTTCTATATCTTTGCATAACAAACTGAAATCATACTTGTATGAGCGAGAAAAAAATCCTTATCATTGCAGATCAGATTTCGCCCTTCGTGGCTCAGACTCCAATGGCGGATTACTGCAGGCAGTTACCTCAAGGTGTCCAGGAATTGGGTAATGACATCAGGACTTTCATGCCCAAGTGGGGCAACATCAACGAACGCCGCAACCAACTGCACGAGGTTATACGCCTTTCAGGAATGAATCTCATCATTGATGACACAGACCATCCGCTCATAATAAAGGTTGCTTCATTGCAATCTGCCCGCATACAGGTATATTTCATTGACAATGAGGATTATTTCCAGAACCGTCTTCAGGTAACCGACAAGGAAGGAGTGGAGTACCCTGACAATGACGAGCGCACCATATTCTTTGCACGTGGCGTGCTTGAAACCGTCAAGAAACTGCGTTGGAACCCGGATATCATCCATTGTCATGGCTGGCTGTCCGCTCTGATTCCGCTTTATATCAAGAAGGCTTATCATGAAGAGCCGGCATTCAGGGACTCAAAGGTGGTTTATTCCGTTTACGATCAGGCATTCAGGAATAATTTCAGTGAAAAATATCCCGAAATCATTCCTACCAAAGACATGAAAGCCGGAGACGTCGGATCTTTTGACACTCCGATTGATTACAATTCCGTAATGAAAAAGGCTATTGAGTTCTCAGACGGAGCCATATTCAACCAATCCTCCTGCAATCCCATCCTTTCGGCATATGCCAAGGAGAGAGGGATTCCTACGCTTGAAGGTGACGTTACCTCTCTGGGTCCTG
>CADCLI010000035.1 GCA_902802285.1 uncultured Bacteroidales bacterium | reverse complement strand
CTGGGGTGTGCACTGATTGTATCGCCATGGAACTACCCCGTACAGTTGCTGCTCAACCCGCTGGTAGGTGCTATCTCAGCAGGATGCACAGCCGTACTCAAACCCTCGCCCTACGTGCCAGGCGTATCGGCTGTACTTGAGGAACTGATCCGCACCGCGTTCCCTGAGAACTACATTGCAGTGGTTCAGGGAAACCGTGATGTAAACAAAGTGCTGTTCAGCAGCCGGTTTGACATGATATTCTTTACCGGCAGCCCCGCTCTGGGCCGACAGGTAATGGCGGCGGCATCACAGCATCTCACTCCTGTTGTTCTGGAACTTGGAGGCAAGAGTCCCTGTATAATTGACAAGAGCGCCAACATAAAACTGGCGGCCCGACGTGTAGCCTGGGGCAAGACCCTCAACGCTGGCCAGACCTGCATCGCCCCTGACTACATACTTATCCATGAAGATGTAAAGGAAGCCTTTGTCAAACAGTTTGCCGCACAGGTTAAACGCCTGCACGGCAAAGAGATAAAGGAGTCCGGACACTTTGTACGTCTGGTAACTGACAAGGCCTTTGAGCGCGTCAAGAGTTACCTCCAGGACGGCGACATAGTATATGGCGGCCGCACTGACAGCAGCACCCGGTTCATAGAGCCCACCCTGCTGGACAACGTAAGTCCCGATGCCCCCGTCATGACCGATGAGATTTTCGGCCCCATATTCCCTATGATTACCGTCAGCCCCCGGAACGGCAGTTTCAGTGATCAGGTAGCAGAGTTCATTACAGGCAGGGAAAAGCCTCTGGCATTCTACTACTTTGGCTCAGAGCAGGACGGCTGGGACCTGATACACCGCACCTCATCGGGCGGAGGATGCATAAACGACACCATCATGCACATAGCCAACAGCCACATTCCATTTGGCGGCGTAGGTAACTCGGGCATGGGTCATTATCACGGCAAGCTGAGTTTTGACGCATTCACACACCAGCGCTCCATAGTAAAAGCGCCTACCTGGATAGACCTGCCCTTCCGCTACATGCCCTACAAATTCTTTGCAATCATCAGGCGGATGATGTAAATTTGCGTTCACTATGGCATTATATCCTAATCTTATAAAAGAGGCCTTGCAGACGGTCCGTTATCCCGGCACCGGCAAGGACATCATCTCCATGGAGATGCTTGAGGACGATATCCGCATAGACGGAAACTCCGTATCGTTCTCTCTCATTTTTGAGAAACCCACCGATCCGTTCATCAAATCGATAGTAAAGTCGGCCGAGACTGCAATAAAGCTCAAGGCCGGTGATGACGTTCAGGTAGAGGTTAAGGTAAAGACCCGTCAGGCACCCCGTCCCGAGGGTCCGGAGTTGTTGCCCGATGTCAAGAACATCATAGCCGTAGCATCCGGCAAGGGTGGCGTAGGCAAGTCCACAGTAGCAGCCAACCTGGCAGTCGCACTGGCAGGCATCGGCTACAAGGTAGGACTGCTTGATGCCGATATATTCGGTCCCTCCATGCCCAAGATGTTCAACACCGAAGGTGCACGCCCCTATGCCGAAAACAAAGGCGGACGCGACCTGATAATCCCCGTAGAGCAGTACGGAATAAAGTTACTCTCAATAGGTTACTTTGTAGACCCCGAGCAGGCTGTCCTGTGGCGTGGCGCAATGGCCAGCAACGCACTTAAGCAGTTAATAGCCGATGCTGACTGGGGTGAGCTGGACTACTTCATCATAGACATGCCTCCCGGCACAAGCGATATCCACCTGACACTGGTACAGACACTTGGTATAACCGGAGCCGTAGTGGTAAGCACCCCGCAGGAGGTTGCTCTGGCCGATGCCCGCAAGGGGATAGATATGTTCCGCAACGAGAAGGTGAACGTACCTGTACTTGGATTAGTAGAGAATATGGCCTGGTTTACCCCCGCTGAACTGCCACAGAACAAGTACTATCTGTTCGGTAAGGAGGGATGCAAACGTCTGGCCGAAGAGCTGAAAGTTCCTCTGCTGGGACAGATTCCAATCGTACAGAGCATCTGCGAGGGCGGTGACAACGGAACTCCCGTTGCGCTTGATCCCGACACCATGACGGGTCTTGCTTTCCGCGAACTGGCGCAGGCAGTAGCCATAGCCACCGATGCCCGCAACCATCAGCAACCGCCCACAAAGGCAGTAAGCACTCATTCCTGAGCGGTTTATTCAGACTTTGATCCTTCGGGTGGAACTACAGGAACCTCAAACACAAATCTGGCTCCTCCGGCGGTGTATGTGGTGTCCAGATAGACATTGGCACCCATCAGTGAGGCAATTTCACGGCAGATGCTCAGTCCAAGGCCTGTACCCTGAACAAAACTGTTCAGTTTGGTAAAACGGTCAAAGATTGCCTCAGCCTGATCAGCAGGAACACCAGGGCCGGTATCAGTGACACTGAACGACACATAACCGGGCTTGGCTGTCAGCGAACTGGCCAGTACTATCTGCCCGGATGAGGTATGCTTGCAGGCGTTTGTCAGCAGATTGATAAGAATCTGCTGGACACGCTGCGGATCTGTCCTGAAAGTAAACGGCTCTTCCGATTCGGGCTCATATAGCATCCGTACTCCCGGATGCAACCGGTGCTCAGAACTAGTTATAGCCGAACGGCACATATAATGGACTTCACCCTCATCGTATGTAATCTTATACTGGCCTTTATCCATATCGGTAGTGTTCAGGATATCCTCAAGCAGCATTATCAGAATCTTGGTATTGTTCATGATATGGTTTGAGAACTCCTGCTTCTCCTCGGGCGAGAGCGCATTATCCGGAAGTGACAGCAACTGCGAGAAACCCACAATCGCATTGAGCGGAGTGCGCACCTCATGACTCATGTTCTGCACAAAACGGGTCTTGGCTGCGTTGGCTATCTCTGCCTTGCGGTTGGCGGCAGTCAGTTCATTGATCATCTTCTGGTCACGTATCCTGCGGCGTCTCAGACCTATCACCTGACTGTATGAGAACGCCAGCAGCCCCAGCAGTATTGCCGTTACAAGAATGGTAAGTATCAGCGTCGTCCGGTCCAGTTGCTGTGATTTTTTTTCCAGATCTGCTGTCAGCACCTTGTTGCCCATCTTTGCGTCAAATTCAGCCATATTAAGCTGGTTGGACTTGGCAAAATTGCTTTCCATCAGTTCCATCAGGCGCTTCTCCAGGCGGAAAGCGGCGTTCTCATATCCGTAAAGCACGGCAATATTGATAACGAACTTCATCTCACGTATTTTGGAAAGGGCTTCAATACGATCCAAATCCTTGTTTTTGATTGTACCATCTATAATCTCATCAATGAGATGGAACATGTTCCTTGCTGTTACTGAAATCAGGCGCAACTGTCCATCGGCCAAACAACGGTCACGTAGTTCCGTGTACTTGCGTGTATCCTTATCCAGTGCCGCTATGACAGCCAGATAATAGTTACAGCGTAGAGTATCATTGTGGCTCATTGATACTTCATAAGCCTTGTCTATATATATCCTCATGGAATCACTCAAAACAGGATATGTATTGGCCAGGTCACAGTATGCATTGGTTAGCGACTGGCGTCTTACCGTAGGATCATCGGTCTCATTATAGACCCTGATGCCCTCCAGGATATATTTCTTGGCCGTTACGTAATCGTTCATGGCCGTATACAGCGAAACCATATATCGGGAGCTGTACCACATCCCGTAAGCATCATTCTGCTCAATGGCGTATGCCTGCATCTCCTGCAGCAACTCAATAGAGGTGTTAGGCCTTCCATTGTTGTAATAAAAGTTTTGGGTCAGCTCGTAAGCGTAGTAGAAATACTGCCTGTAGCCGTATGAAAGAGCTATTGCCTTAAGTTCCTCAAAAGCCTTGAGAACCCGTTCCTCATTACTGAACGGACCGCGGTTAAGATGCTTGAGCCGCTCCACATAAGATATCACCTGTGCCTTGTTGTCTCCCTTGGCCAAAGCGGTCTGCAGCAACGAGTCATTCACAAGGTTGAACTCCTCGTCGGATACGACCCCCGCCAGATTCTCAGCCTTCTGGAACAGCGCATAGCATTCATCATCAATCCCATAAGGATTATTCTGGGCCGATGTCTTTACGGCCGAAGAAAAAGCCACCAGCAACAGGATGATTCGCAAGAGTCCTTTCATAATGCCGTAAATGTACAAAAAATGGCACAAAAGGAACACTTCCTTCCGTGCCATTTTTTATAACACTGCTTTTTTTGCTTATTCAGCCGAGAAGAGTGCAGTTGAGAGGTAGCGTTCACCCGTATCGGGCAGCAGCACGAATACGTTCTTGCCGGCAAACTCGGGACGTGATGCCACTACGCTTGCGGCGTATGCTGCAGCTCCGCTTGATATACCTACCAGCAGGCCCTCCTCCTTGGCCAGAGCGCGTGCAGTCTCAAATGCATCCTCGTTCTGTACGGGTAGGATCTCATCAACAACACTGCTGTCATAGTTGTTCGGTACGAATCCTGCGCCTATACCCTGAATCTTATGCGGACCGCTGGGATTACCGCTAAGTACGGCCGATGAAGCCGGCTCCACAGCAATCACCTTGGCATTCGGGAACACCTGCTTGATAGCCTTGCCAGTACCGCTCAGAGTACCGCCGGTACCTACTCCTGCCACAAAAGCATCTATGGTAATTCCGGCCTCACGGGCATCGGCTATAAGTTCCGGACCTGTAGTTGCATAATGTTTCTCAGGGTTACTGGGGTTGTTGAACTGCTGCAGGATAACTGCACCTGGAATAGAGTCACGCAACTCCTCTGCCTTTGCAATAGCACCTTTCATACCGTTTGCGCCCGGAGTAAGAACTATCTCAGTACCGTAGGCTGCAGCCAGTTTGCGACGCTCGATACTCATGGTATCGGGCATTGTCAGGATTACCTTGTAACCCTTTACAGCACCAACCAGTGACAGACCAACACCTGTATTGCCCGATGTAGGCTCTATGATAGTACCGCCCTTCTTAAGGATCCCCTTCTTTTCGGCATCCTCAATCATAGCCAATGCTATACGGTCCTTGACCGATCCCCCCGGATTAAAGAACTCAACCTTTGCGACAATGTTGGATTTGATGCCACGTTTAGCCGTGAATGTCTTAAGACTGACTGTCGGAGTCTTACCGATAAGTTCAGTAATAGAATTGTAAATTGCCATAATATCTAAGTTTTGTGTTTGTTTTCCGTTTCTGCCGCAAAGTTACCCCTACCCGAAACAGTCAACAATAAAAACCAAAAATCAAGAAAACCATTCTAAAAAAGTTTAAAATTACAGTCAATCCATTCCAGCGAGCAAGCAATAGAGAACTTTTTGGGGTATCGGTATCAGAAACCATCGACGCCCATGTCGCTGTGAACCGACGAACGAAGAGAGAGTAGAGGAAGCTAGCTTACTCTACCGAACGAGGAGGAGGTCTAGAACGTAGTTCTTAACGGGAGGGGCCCGTGCCTAAGAAGATGTTCTGGAAGATGGGAACTTGTTCACGTCTTTCAGAACGTCTTATTAGGGATGGGAGGGATAGCGCCTTAGGCGCGTAGTTTCAGATACTGATACCCCCGAATACCGTTCTATTGTGTTACTTTCCTACTTTCAGAGTACTCCGCTTAGTCCGCCCATAACTCCTATAATCGTCTAGTTCGATCTCAATTTCAGGCTCGTAGAGTTCCCCATCGGCCGGAAGATTGAAAACAATGTACTTGATGCTCTTGCCACGCTCCAGCCACTGCTGCTCGTAGTGAGTCTTGATGGACAGGATATGGTCGGCATCGCCGCTGGCATAGAGGTCAT
The DNA here is from genome assembly GCA_902802285.1 of uncultured Bacteroidales bacterium. Taxonomy (GTDB): domain Bacteria; phylum Bacteroidota; class Bacteroidia; order Bacteroidales; family Bacteroidaceae; genus Colenecus. The sequence continues at coordinate 24,228 of CADCLI010000035.1, read as the reverse complement.
CGGTCCGAAACTCCACCGGCAGCTGGTTGTGGTCAACCATCGCGCAGGTGTATGTGTACAGGAAGTTGCTGTCAGTCTTAAGGTGAATCTTGCCGCCGGGTTTAAGAATCCTGCGGTAGCGCTCCATGAACCAGGTCGATGTAAGACGCTTGGTAGCCTTCTTCATCTGAGGATCAGGGAACGTAATCCATATCTCACTAACCTCTCCCGGAGAAAAGAACCTGTCAATAAGTTCAATCACCGTGCGCAGGAACGCAACATTCGTCATGCCCGCCTCAAACGACTGCTTGGCCCCCGTCCACATACGGGCACCCTTAATGTCAACGCCAATGAAATTCTTTTCAGGGAACAGGCCTGCCAGCCCCACGGTATACTCCCCGTGCCCGCAGCCCAACTCCAGAACTATCGGCCCGTCATTATGAAAGAAGGAGCTGTTCCAGCAGCCCCTCATTTCAAACGGGACATCCTCACGGAACGAGCCCTGAGGCTCGAACACGTGCGGATATGTCCGCATATCGGCAAACTTGGCCAGTTTACCCTTACCCATATCAGATATCCAGAACGGTTACCCAGCCATGAGTATCGGGAGCGTCGCCATACTGAATGGCACGCAACTGATGGTACAGGCCTGTCAGTACAGGACCCGGCTTGCCGTCACCTATAACATATGACTTGCCAAGTTCAATGTCATCGATACGTGATATCGGGGATATAACAGCTGCAGTACCGCAGGCACCGGCCTCACTCATCTCATTAAGCTCCTCCAGTGGTACCTGACGGCATTCCACCGTCATGCCGTTGTCCTTAGCCAGCTGCTGCAGGCTCTTGTTGGTGATAGAGGGCAGTATTGACTCCGACTTGGGAGTGATATAGCTGTTACCCTTTATGCCTATGAAGTTGGCAGCACCGCACTCATCGATATATTTCTTCTCCTTGGCATCCAGATAGAACTCGCTGCCGTAACCCTTCTCATGGGCAATATTGTGAGCGTACAGACTGGCAGCATAGTTACCGCCTACCTTGTACTTACCCATACCCAGAGGAGCCGAACGGTCATATGAACGTACCAGAGCGTATGCATTGGCCTGGAATCCACCCTTGAAGTAAGGACCTACAGGCATTACGAAAATCAGGAACAGATACTCCTTGGCCGGCTTGACGCCTATCTCGGCACCGGTACCCACCAGTAGCGGACGGATGTACAGTGAAGCACCGCTCTCATAAGGAGGAATGAACTCCTTATTGAGTTCAACAACACGCTTTACCATCTTGCAGAATGTCTCGGTGGGAAGTTCCGGCATCATGGTTGCGCGGCAGGTGCTCTGCATACGCTCTGCATTTGCCTCCATGCGGAAGATGCGGACCTTACCATCCTTGCCGCGGAAAGCCTTAAGGCCCTCAAAGGCCTCCTGGCCGTAGTGCATGCAGGTTGCGGCAATGTGCATAGGTACATACTCGGAGTCAGATTCCTCTATCTCACCCCATTTTCCGTCTTTAAACCAGATTCTCAGGTTCCAGTTGGTCTTCATGTAACCAAACGAAAGATTGGACCAGTCAAGTTCTTTCATAGTGTAACGTGTTTTTTAATCTTGTTGCGAAATTACAAAAAATGACACTACTTTATTATTGGAAACAGCGTAAATAAAGTATATTTGTCACTATATGGACAACAAATCAACAAAACCGTTGCAGGATGGCAATCTCAGAGCGGATGACACTTTAAGCGTCAACCGCGGCAACAACCGCATTGAAGGCAAGGTCAGGATAATCCGTTTTATATTACTTTCATCAATTCTCTACTTCATCACAGATGCCATAGGCCGATGGTTCCTGCCTGACAGTGACTCGGTACCGGGTATTTTCTCTGCAATCATCTGGGCACTCTGTTTCATAACAGGTGCGATACAGTTCTACTTATGGCGTAAGATCGGACAGGCTTGGCTCAAATGGGCAGTAGCGATACTGTACATTGCCGTTTTTGCAGTACTGATAGGATGGGGCGGATTCTACCGGTACGGCGGTTCCGTACTGATAGGATATAAGTTTTCTGTAACCATAATGCCGGTATGGGGGTTTCTGATAGAGTCCACTTTCACATCTTTCCTGCGTTGGTACGGTAATCTGATAAAGCGTATTTTCCACCTCGAATCAATCAACAGCATAGTTTTCATGCTATTTATGCTGATTCCGGTAGCCATTGTAGTACTACTGTTCATAGGCGGATACAGACTCTCCGGATCGTTTTCACAGAAAGGGGCCGATATACAGCAATACATAGACGAGGGAGAGATAAACCACAATACCGATCACCGCGAACCGGTACGGCAATATGACCGTCTGTTCAATGATCTGAACGAAACACAATTGGAAGCAGCACGCAGGAACGGCATTACCGGTCCGCTGACAAAAGAACAGGCCGAAAATGACCGCCGCCTTGTCAGGATTGAGACCAACCGGTATTACAGGATTGACAAACTGACCCACTCCATTCCCTATCTGGTTCCACAGGCTGCCAAGCTGCTTGAAGATATGGGCAAGGCGTTTCAGGACTCACTGTTCAATCGCGGTTACAACCGTGGGCACCGCTTTACCGTAACAAGCGTATTGCGCACCGAAGAGACAGTACGTCAGTTACGCAAGACCAACGTAAACTCCACCGAAAACTCCTGCCACTGTTATGGCACCACATTCGATATCTCATACTTTACATACACTACGCCCGATGTCGGTAAAGTGGCATCGGTGGATAAGATGCGTCAGATTCTCTACCAGGTGGCTTATGATATGCAGAGACAGGCCCGCTGCTACGTAAAATACGAGAAGAAGCAGACCTGCCTTCACATTACCGTCAGATAGCTGTTGGCTATTGGCCCAGGACATATGGATCCGTTCCGCTCGCCCGAACATTCTGTAATCCTGTTCCTCGTTACAGGCACATCTGTCAGAACCCTTTCCTTAACCGCGTTCCCATAGATATCAATAGCGGTAACGGTTATCTCCAACTGAGACAGGTTCCTCACACCGTTTTTCTCTTCGTAACGCGGAAATGTAAACACCTCAAAAACCTTTGAAGAATGGTCTGTAACTATAAATGATTCCTTCTGATTACTCTTGGTCGTACCCTCAAGCGTAAACGGATTCACAGCCGCACTGCCCCCCTTGTAGGCGAACTGCAGTTCACATACCTGATCCGGAATCTGCAAATCAGTCATGTCAAGTCTGAACATAGCTGTGGCACGTACAAGCGAGACATTAATAGTCCCGGTCTGTTGAGTGACATTTATATCACCTGCCCAGCAGAATGTGTCAGTAGTCTTGAGCAGAGTGTTACTGCCGAAAGCTATTGACTCCGGATTGGTCATAGTAGGATTCTTGTCTCCATTATGGGCAACAACTACAATCTTGTGAGTTCCAACTGTCAGATTCTGTGATACGGTCCCGAAAGACGGATCATCACGGGTCTGGTTAATCTGGATTTTGTCAAAGGATTCCCCCTCACACGGATAGATACAGATGCTCAGATTTGAGCAAACCTCTCCCACATCAACCATCGCTCTGGTCTGCGCATAATCAACGCCGTTCAGATTGTTTACACAGATTGTGACCGGAACTCTGTTCGCCTCATCCGGATCCGGTATTTCATGGATCCTGGCATGGCAAGATGCCATCAGCAAAGGAATAAGCATAAAACCCAGTGAATTAACTCGTGTCTTCTTCAGGGCTGAAGACTGCCTCATGGTCTTTTGTTTCATAGTTAAAAAGATTTGAATTGGTTATTAGATGCATACAAAACAGTATACGCTGCAATGTTAGTGTTTTTTTCAGACACTCACAATCACGTAAACAAAAAAAGAGGCCCGAAGGCCCCTTTTTATATCAAGAGTCTGTCAGATCAATACTGACGGAAGTTCCACTTGCAGTTTACATCGTTGAAATCAAACTTGCCGAGTGAAGCGTTGGAGTCACCTACAGAGATAAGGCAAACCTTCTCATCGGTGCCGGGAACGGCCTTGGGGCAGATACGATATGTACCGTCTGTAAGCTGGTCTATGCTCCAGAGCTGCTCTGCTGCACCTGTGAACTCAGGAACAGTGGTAAGCTCCTTGCCTGCAACAGCTGCCAGTGCACGGTTGGTACCGGCAATGAGAATCTTGTAGTACGGAGTTCCAAGAGTACCCTCCTCTACAGGAACAAGCTCCCACTTCTGGTTGGGACGGAACTGATAGTCAATGACGCGAACATCAATGTTGCCGGTGGGCCAGCCACCTATTACATCCTCAAGCTTCTGGAAAGCAACAACAGTGTTGGGCTGATTGCCGCCACCACCGAACATTCCGCGACCACCACCCAGACGAACGTACTCGGTAGCGATTTCAAGAGCATAGCCACGACGCTCTGACTCTATCTCATAAACACCTGGCTTTACGTTGTAACCAGCCTCGGGCCAACCGTTACGCCATACGATAGGCAGGATAGCCAGGGTGCTGCGACCACTCTGATAGTAGTCAGCCTCCCAGTGGAATGACATCTTCTCAACGCCTTCCTCAATGATTGTGCGGCCAAAGTGACCTGCGCCGGTATAACCGTCGCGGCAACCTAGAACCATCTTACCGCCACCCTCAACCATGTCACGGCCTACGTTATCGATGAACGGGCCTGTGGGGCTCTTTGAGCGGCCGCAGACGATGTTATAAGTTGAGTTCACACCATCGCAGCAGGTACCGTGAGTACCCAGCAGATAGTAGTAACCGTCGTGATAAATCATTGTGGTTGCCTCGCAGTCAACGGCGATGTTTATATCCTCGCCAAAGCTTTCAAGACGTGCGCCGGTCTGAGGATCAAGCTCACACATACGGATGAATCCGAAATATGTGCCGAATGTAACGAAAAGACGGCCTTCGGGAGTAAGTATAAGACCTGCGTCAATAGCATCGCAGTCCTCATCATTCTCAGAATGAGCTACAGTTGTACGCTCTGCAGCTGCAGGGAAACCGTAATCGGGAGATGTGGGATCAAGGGTCTTGCCCCAGCAGGTAACGATTGTACCTCCGTGACCGCCTCCCAGTCCACCGCCGGTGGTTGAATAGGCAAGAAGGTAACGGTCACCTATCTTAAGCATATCGGGAGCTGCACCTACGTTAGGGATACGTTCACCGCTGGTCCATACCCAACCGTCTTCAGAGACGAGGCCTGAACCGCCTGTTCCCCAAGTGTAATACTTTCCATTGCACTCTGCAATTGTAGCAGGATCATGGATGAACGGAGCACCGATCTGAGCCATTACAGCCTCAGACATTGAAACTGAAACAAGGGCTACCAAGCCCATCTGAAATATCTTTTTCATATTCTGATCCTTTTTTATTTGTTGGTGATGGTGTAGTTCTTGAGAATTGTGCCATCTTCATTGTAGAAACGGACGCACATATCACTCATACCCGGACCGTTGATGACAGCACCGCGTACGATGTTCTTACCCTTCTTGAGGGTGATACGCTTTGACATACCGTCATCGGCAACCATACGGCGGTCAGCCTGGAGCTTGAGAACCTGCTCTCCGTTAACCCACCAGATTGAAGATGCGTTTGAACCGGCTGCAAGACGTACGTTAGGTATGTCCTGATCGCAGTTGATTACAGTAAATGCATTGAATATAAGGCCATAACGTTTCTGACCGTTTGATGTACCCTGAGCAAAACGGATAAGCTTGATGTTGAACAGCTTGCTGTCAACTGAATGCCATTCAAGGGTATCCTTCATTGTTGCAGGAGCGGCGGGAGCTGCCTGTGCGCCGGCAGCGGGTCTGCCGCCTCCAAAGCCGCCACGGCCACCTGCACGGGGAGCCTCAGACTCTACGATAACCTTATCACCAGCCTTGGGCAGGGCGTTGATATCGGCAGTGAACTGACCGGGGAAATACTCTTTGGTCAACTCAGCCAGAATATAGCTGTCTGTAAATACGGTATTACCGCTGTTGGGTTTGTTGATGGGCTCGATGATTGTCCATCTGCGGATAAAGCCCTTGTCATCCGGCTTGGCAGGAGCTGCATCAGGCTTGATCTCATTGAAATACTGATCAAATGCAACATTTCTGTTGGCTCTACGCTGAGGATCGATTGACTCGCGGGCAACCTGCGGTTCTGCTTCAGATCCTTCGGCAGGCTGCTGCTCAACTACTTTCTTGTTCGAGCCGCAAGCAACCAGAACGGCAGTCAAACCGACTGCCAGAATAGTTTTGAAATTTTTGTTCATAGTGAACTTTGGATAAAATTAGGTTTATAATTGATAATAATAATCGTCAAAACACAATTTGGAGTGCTAAGTTACAACAAATAGTTAAAAAACACATATCTGTACGGAGTAAATTGAACAAAAAACAACCGGCTCAGATGCTGAACCGGTTGTTATTAAAATGTTCGAGTCTCAGAATAAACTGATTACTTACGCTTCTTGAGTATAAAACCAAGGCAGAAGCCCACCAGAGCACCGCACAGGATGAAAATCCATGAATTCGATGATGATGATGACTTATACTGAGGAGCGGGAGTGTCGATGCCCCAGAAGAACTGAGCCATCTGATAGAGTGAACGTCTCCAAGTCAGGAACTCGTGAGCGGTACCCTCTGAAACGTAACCCATTACATCAAAACCGGCCTCCTTCATTGCGGCGGTGGCATTATTGATGGCAGTGGGCTGTTCCTTGCTGCCGCAGCTCATGAATATCTTCTTAACCTTTACAGAGTCACCAATCTCCTGCGGGTTATACTGACCGCCTGAGAGCAGACCGTAGTAACCGAACATCTCGGGACGTGCAAGAGTGATTGAGTGAGTCTCCATACCACCCATTGACAGACCGGCCATAGCACGGTTCTCCATGTTGGGGATTGTGCGGAAATGAGCGTCTATGTACGGAACAAGCTCATCGCAGAGGACTTTCTCAAATCCGGCATTGCTGCCGAATCCGCCGAAACCTCCACCTGCGGGACGCTGGCCCTGAGGACGCTGACCCTGAGGACGCTGACCCTGAGGAGCCTGAGGCTCAGCAGCAGGACCGCCTGCGGGACGTCCACCGGCAGGAGCTGCGCCACCTGCGGGACGACGCATACCGCCGCCAAAGCCACCGGGACGGAATCCCTCGTTGGTCATACCATAGGTGCAGACGATGATGAAAGGTCTGATCTTGCCGTCGGCAATCAGGTTATCCATGATGAGGTTTGCATGACCCTGGGTCATCCAAGCGGTCTCATCCTCACCCCAGCCGTGCTGCAGATAAAGAACAGGGTAACGTACGTTTGCCTTGTCTGAATGATATGTAGGAGGTGTGTAAACGAATGCACGCTTAAGCATATTGGTGCTCTCTGACCAGAAAAGCACCTGCTGTACGAAGCCGTGCGGAACGTCGCGCTCTGCATAGAAATCCGCATCGTGAGCAGGAATCTCTATACCGCTCTCCCAACGGGTTGAGCCGTAGTAGTTATTGGTACCGGGATCGTTGAATGTACCGCCGTCAATAGTCAGATGATAGTAGTGGAAACCCTCATCCAGAGGAGCCGATGTAGTACCGGTCCAAACACCGTTTGCATCCTTGACAAGATCAGTACCGCCATGAGTGCCACCCAGGCCAAGACCTACAGATACGGACTTTGCATCGGGAGCAACAATACGGAAACGTGCATAGCCCTGAGAGTTAACCTGAGGATACTCCTGCTGGGGCTGGTTCTTGGTTGAAGGCTTAAAGTCTTCTTTAATCTCCTGTGCTGCGCAGAGACCTGCCGTCAACAAAGCAGCACTTAAAACAACTGAAAACTTTCTCATTTTATAAGATTGTTAAAATAGGTTTGTTGATCATTTGAAGCAGAGCTGTACAAACTGATACAGGCTGCGGCGCCATGTGTGCCACTCGTGAGCGGTACCCTCGGAAATGTAACCGGTGGCGTTGATGCCGATCTTCTTAAGGTTCTCGGCAGCCTCCATGACACCCATGTTCTCCTTACCGCCGCAGCTCATGAACAGAGCCTTGTTGGTCTTCTTGAAATCAGCGTTGTCCTCAAGTTCAGATACATTGAATGTACCGCCGCTGAACATACCTACGTATGCGAATGTGGTAGGATTGGCCAGGGTTACTGAGTGAGTGGTCATACCGCCCATTGACAGACCGGCCATGGCACGGTGCTGAGGATCGGCAATTACACGGTAGTTCTTCTCAACCATGGGGATGATATCCTTGATGAGTACATCGCCGAATGCGCCACCCATCATGAAACCGCCGCCGAATCCGCCACGACGCTGGCCCTGAGGAGCCTGGCCCTGAGCCTGAGCATCAGCTGAGGGACCGCCGGGGCGCTGACCGCCGAATCCGCCGAATCCGCCCATGCCGCCGCCCTGCTGGCCTGCAGGCTGTGCATCGAGGCAATCAATAACGATGATGAACGGAACAGCCTTCTTCTGGGCAATCAGGTTATCCATGATCTGAGCGGTGTGACCCTGCTCTGCCCAACCGTGCTCGTTCTCACCCATACCGTGCATCAGATACAGAACGGGGAACTTCTTGGTTGTGTTGGTGTAGTACTCAGTGGGGAAATAGATGTAGCAGTGACGCATCTTCTCGGTTACTGTTGACCAGTAATAAACCTCGTTCATGCTGCCCTGCGGCACATTCTTGACCTGCCAGAAATCCTGGTCATCGGACGGAACCTCTATTCCGCTGCCCCAGCGGCTTGCGCCATAGTAGTATAGGCTTCCCGGATCGGGCACGCTGGCGCCGTCAATGTTCAGCTGATAGTAGTGGAAACCGGGATCCTGAGGAGCCGAAGTACCGGTCCATACACCATTCTCATTCTTGGTCATTGAATAGATCTTACCGTCAATGTCAAGTCCTACGGATGTAGCGTTGGGGGCCGAAATCTGGGCACGGACCATGCGCTGTGAGTTTACCATAGGATACTGATGGTTTGACTGGTTGTTCATTGCGGGCTTGAAGTCCTCGGTCACGTTCTCTGTTACTGAAGGAACTGTGGGATTACCGCCGCCACGTCCGAACTGTGCATACGCTGACACTGTAGCAAGTGCCATGAGTGAAAGGATAATTTTCTTCATATTTGTTTTTTTATGGTTAATGTTTTACATAACTGAAATGCAAACTTAACAATAAAAATATATTTTCACACTTCATTTGCACAAAAAAAAGCGGGAAGGCACGTCACCTTCCCGCAATAAACTGAATATACAGCCCTTTTATTTCCTGTAATTCTTCTTGGCAAGTGCAGCCTTTTCATCGGCAGCCTTGTTGGCAGCCTTCTTTACGGACTTTGCGGCAGCATCCTTCTCCTTCTGTGTAGGAGTAAAGTTTACAATCTTGTAATAGACGTCCTTGGGATTGGCGTCACGGTCAAATAAAAGCGGATAGTTGGATACGCCTACCCATGAATCGGCATCGGTCACGTTCCAGAAAGTGACTACGTCAATGACATCGGCATGACGGCGAAGTATCTCAAAGAAACCGGTGTATTTGTCCTCAAACATCTTCTTCCTTTCGGGAGTGAGCTCCTCGCCCTGGCGGTTCATGTTGAGCTGACCTCCCATCTCACGGTTCAGACGGATGTCCAGCTCAGTAAACTGGATATGGTCAACAATCTCCGAATACTTCTCGATAGCGGCTTCAATATCCTCCAGTGAAGGCTCGTAAACGTTGAAATGTCCCTGCATGCCTATTCCGTCGATAGGTACGCCGGCCTCCTTCATCTCCTTGACCATGTTGTATATCTTGTCGCGCTTGGCCGGAACTGCGGCATTGTAGTCATTGTAGAACAGAAGCGCATCGGGATCAGCCTCATGTGCAAACTCAAAAGCCTTGCGTATGAACTCGTCACCGCCTGCTATCTGTTTCCACTGTGAATTGCGCAGCGGATCCGATCCGCCGTCTGAAACAGCTTCGTTCACAACATCCCAGCAGTAGATTATGTCCTTATAGCGCTGCATGACGGTGGTGATGTGGGTCTTCATCCTGGCATACAGCTCCTCTTTTGTAGCCTGGCCGCCGTTGGCACCCTGGAACATCCACTGGCCCACCTGGCTGTGCCAAGCAAGACAGTGACCACGCAGTTTGATACCGTTCTCGCGGCAGAAATCGGCGATAGCATCGGCATTCCTGAAATTCCACTGGCCCTCCTGAGGCTGGACAGACTGGGGCTTGAAATCATTCTCTGCCGTGATACTGTTGTAGTTGTTCTTGATTATGGCAACATGCTTGTCATTACCCAGATTCCTCATGTTGACGGCTACACCGATCGAGAAATAATCCTTGTAAGCATCCTTCAGGCCCTGAGCCTGACCACTTGCGCCCATGACTATAGCCACTGCGCATAAAACAGTCTTGAATAATCTCATTTTTATAATTTGGTTAGTAGTTAGGTAAGTCCGGAATGCAAATATAAAGTATAAAATGCAGAAAAACAATCAATCCTCGGCCTCAAGGATCTTCTTAATCTCCTCATCGGTCTTATAGAGCTTGTCCTTGCAGAACCTGATCAGTTCACGGGCCTCCTTGAGAGCATCGCTGATCTGGTCAATGTCCATCTTGTTCTCCTCAATCCTGGATACTATCTCCTCCAGGCGTTTCATCGCTTCTTCGTATTTCATCTTTGTTGGTATTTAGGTTTGTAATCAAACTATTTCACTCTCAACACTTCCGTCAGCAAACACCGTAGTAAGCCTGTCTCCCCTTTTGAGGTCAGATGCGCACTTGACCACACGTCCGCCGGCCCTGGTAAGAGAATAACCGCGCTTCAGTATGACAGCCGGGTCTGCCGCGGAAAGGGTTTTGTCCACGATTTCCAGTTTATGGGTCTGGGCGGTGAGCAGATTGCGTACACCGTTGACCGATCTTATCCAAACCGTCTCCAGAAGCTGTTCCTGCCTTGCCTTGAGCAACGCGAACAGAGACGGCAGTTTCTGCGACAGCCTCTCTATTCTCACATTCTCGGAATTCATCCTGTCCTGTACTGCATCGCCCATCCTGCGGGTCAGGTCCTCCAGCCTGGTTGCAGTATCAAACACCCTGTTGATTATGAATTCGGCAGCGGCGGTTGGAGTCTTTACCTTGGTGTGTGCCACCACATCGGCCACCGTATCGTCACGCTCGTGTCCGATACCGGTAATCACGGGCAGCGGGAAATTGGCTATGTTGAATGCCAGGTTATAGGAGTCAAAGCAACTCAGTTCACTGACCGCACCGCCGCCTCTTATTATCACCACAAGGTCAAAATCATCTCTTCGGTCAGCCACCGCATTCAGGGCTGATATCACGCTACGCTCCACATCATCACCCTGCATCAGGGCCGGAAACAACTTCACGTAGAACCTGAAACCGTATATGTTGCCGTCCAACTGATTCCGGAAATCGCCCCAGCCGGCCGCTGTGGCAGATGAGATTACGGCAATCCTGTTGGGCAAATCAGGAATCTCCAGTTCCTTGTTGAGACCTATTACGCCATCCTTGGTCAGTTGCTCCAGAATCTCTTTGCGGCGACGAGCCATATCACCCATGGTATAAGTGGGATCAATATCCTGCACCACAAGCGAATAGCCATATACCTCATGGAACGTAACCGTTACCTGAAGCAGGACCTTCATGCCCACCTTGAGCGTCTCGCCCGTCTGGGCCTCAAAATAAGGTTTCAACTTAAGCCATGTGCCGCGCCATATATTGGCTTTGGCTTTTGCCAAAAAACTGCGACCGGTAGCATCCTTCTGGACAAGCTCCAGATAGCAATGTCCCTGTCCCGAAGGACTGATGCTGCTTATCTCGGCCTGCACCCAGTAGGAATCGGGCATCTCAAACTGGATAGTACTCTTTACCCGCCCGTTGAGTTCAAGTAATGATAATGTTTCCATAGTATCAATAATTAGGAGAATCGGTTTCCCTTTTGATTTCAAGCACCTCAAGATTGCGGAATGTCCTGCCTTCCACCTCCAGACGCACCAGCGTACGCACTTTCTGCCATCCCTGCAGGCCGGCGGCCCCGGGGTTGATGAACAGCATATTGAACTGCTTGTCGTGCATAACTTTAAGTATATGCGAATGGCCGCACACCAGCAGGTCGGGAGTCTCTGTTAGCAACTGCTCGCGTACCGAACGGTCATAATGGTCGGGCGATCCGCCTATGTGCTTTATCATTATATTGGCGTCCTCCACCCTGAAGCGGTAAATCTCGGTAGTGAAACGGCGCACGTCCTGTCCGTCACAGTTTCCGTAAACGGCACGCACTGTGGCTATCTTTGAAAGCCTGTCCAGGATCTCATACGAACCCACATCGCCTGCATGCCATATCTCGTCACATCCCTTCAGAAAAGATGCGTAACGGTCATCCCAATAGGCGTGGGTATCGGACAGGATTCCTATGCGTTTCATATTCCCAGTTTATCCTTTGCCAAAGATACTATTATATCGGCACACTTGTCATAACCAAGGGTAGTGCTGTTCAGACATATATCATAAACCGCCGTATCTCCCCAGGTCCGGCCCGAAAAATAGTTGTAGTACGATGAGCGCTTACGGTCAATATCCTCAATCAGAGAGAGTGCCTTGGACGGTGTCATATCATCACCTGCATGTCGGCATACGCGGGCCACGCGGTCGTCCATGTCGGCAGCGATGAAAACGTTCAGCAGCCGGTCGCTTTCACGTAGCACGTAATCTGCGCAACGGCCTATGAAAACGCAATCCTCGGTCTCGTGTATCTTGCGGATGGCGTCGCTCTGCATATTGAATATGGATTCGTTGCTCAAATAGTTGCTGGAGAAACCGTTGCTGCTGTTGAACCGGCTCATAAAGAGTGAGCGCAGCCCTTTCCTGGTCTTTTCCTCATCGGCCTCTTCAAAGAACTTCTCGCTGAAACCGGCGTTCTGGGCGGCCTTCCTTAGAAGGTCCCTGTCATACACCTTTATTCCTAATTCCTGCGCAACCAGAGCCGCAATATTCCGGCCCCCGCTGCAGAACTTGCGGCCTATGCAGATACAGTAGTGTTTGTCCATATCAAACCATTTTTTTTAGTTTTCTGACTTGAGGTATAATAAGGGAGAATCCCAATATCACAGAGAGTATGTCCGATGCCGGCATGCTATACCAGATTCCGTTGATGCCGTAATAACGAGGCAATATAATAAGGAACGGAATGAGCAGCAGCAACTGGCGGGAAAGCGACATGAGAATGGATTTTCCGGGCATTCCGATACTTTGGAAAAAATTTCCGATCACCATCTGGGAGCCAATGAGCGGAAAGAAAATGAAGTTGATCTTCATTCCGTTGCGGGCAATCTCAGTCAGTTCCGGGTCATTGGTGAATATCCTGATGCAGGCACCCGGCATCAACTCTCCTATCAGGAACCCCAGTGTTGTGACGCAAGTGGCAAAGGACATGGTCAGGAAGAGGACCCTTAGCACCCTATCCATCTGATGCGCTCCATAATTGTAGCCGGCAATAGGCTGCATTGCCTGATTGAACCCCATGACCATCATCACCACCATGAATCCGATGCTGTTGATTATGCTGTATGCTCCTATGGCAACATCACTGCCGTATTTCAGAAGGCCGCGGTTTATCAGCAGTACCACGAAGCAGGCAGCCGCATTCATCAGGCAGGGAGAAAGACCAATGATAAGCATGTTCCTGACCAGATTCCCGCGCAAACGGAATGTGCCGCGCTTGAGATGAATCAGTTCACTCTTGTCAGACAACTGATAGCACTGCCATGCGAATGCCAGTACCTGGGATATGACCGTGGCTATGGCTGCACCTTTAATTCCCCAATGGAACACCATAATAAACAGATAGTCCAGAAAAGTGTTCAGCAGGACGGTACCTATGGTGGCGATCATGGCCTTGTTGGGATGACCAGCGGCCCTGAGTATACAGTTGATACCCAGATAAAGGTGGGTGAAAGCATTGCCTGCCAGTATAATGACCATATACTCACGGGCATAACCGATGGTTACCTCGGTTGCACCGAACAGCGTAAGGATGGGATTGATGAATATCAGCGACAATGCTCCGAACAGGACTCCTATAAGGATGTTCAGGGTAACTGAGTTTCCCAACAGCATCTGGGCGCTCTCATGGTCCTTCTGTCCCAGTTTAAGTGATATCATGGTACCCGAGCCCACACCGACCATTGACCCTAATGCAGCCGACAGGTTCATCAGAGGGAACGTGACCGCAAGACCCGACAGAGCCATGGGTCCAACGCCGTGTCCTATGAATGCGCGGTCCACAATATTGTACAGTGAGGATGCCAGCATCGCAATCATAGCCGGCACAGCATACCTAATAAGAAGCTTTCCTATTCTTTCAGTACCCAGTTCCTGGGGTGTTTTCAGTTCTGCCATCAATTATTCTGTTTTCATTGCAAAGATAAGTCTTTTCCGCCGACCCTTTCTTTACCGATATGCCAAAAACTCTTAACTATTTTGACGGTATGATTAAACTTTTGGCATTTCCTTATATCTTATTGTAGCGGACAGAAAAAAATGTCTAACCTAAATAACAAATCAAAATGAAGAAGATTTTATTCGCAGTAGCAGCTCTGTTTATTTCAACAATGAGTTTTGCACAGGGATTTGGCGGCGGCTTCGGCGGCGGCCAGGGTATGAGTATGAATCCTGAAGATATGGCCAAGCGTCAGGCAGACCGTCTACAGGAGCAGCTTGAGCTCACCAAGGTTCAGTATGATTCAATCTACAACTACTATCTTGCCAGCAGCAAGGAGCAGGCAGCACGTCGTGAGCAGATGCAGAATGGTGGCGGTCAGCCCTCACAGCAGGATATGGAGGCTCTGAGAGAGCAGATGCAGAAGCAGCGTGAGGCTCAGGAGAAGAAGATCAAATCTTTCCTGAATGATGACCAGAAGAAGAAATATGACGAGTTGCAGGAGCAGCGTCGTCAGCGTCAGGGTCAGGGTGGCTTCGGCGGCGGCCAGGGCTTCGGCGGTGGTCAGCGTCCTCAGGGCGGTCAGGGTGGCGGTCGTCCCCAGGGCGGTCGTCCCCAGGGTGGCCAGGGTGGTGCCGCACCTCAGGGCTTCGGATTCTGATTGCGCACCATTACAGCACTTTAACGGAAACTCCATACTTGGCAGTTTCCGTTTTTTTTGTTTGCAGGGGCATACCTTTTAAAATAAAATACTTACTTTTATACCCATGATACGCATAATAAGAATCTTTGCAGCCTCCATATTGTTCTGTGCGGTACTCTCAGCACAGAATCAGCAGGATATTCCAGAAGACCCCAGCCGGCAATTGATGCGTTTTTCGGGCAACATTCACCAGTTCAACAACCTATTCCCGCAGGAAAAAGTATATCTTGAGTTTGACAACACCGCATATTTCCAGGGCGAGATAATATGGTTCAAGGCTTTCGTAAATAATGCTGTGGGATGCCGCAACCGCCCAGGCCCGTGAAAAGCGGGGAATCCTGGAATACCCCAGCGGTTTCTATGAGATCAGAGCCTACACCCAGAATATGCTTGATTTCAGCGAGGAAGCCATATTCTCGCGCGTGATTCCCATCTACACCAAGCCTAAACAGGAGGGTGTATTTGAATACTCACACGTGGAACTCAGTGAAAACAACCCCAGGATTCCTGTCGTCAGGGATGACTCCGATGAGAAAGAACGCAGGATCAATCTGGCTTTCTACCCTGAAGGCGGTGACCTCATTGCCGGATTGGAATGCAATGTGGCTTTCAAGGCTACCGGCAGGGACGGACTTGACTTGGAAGGCACCTTGGTGTACAACGGGAGATCGGATACCACATATACGCTTCATGACGGAATGGGTTCATTCCGGATCATTCCCGACGGAACCCAAAGCGTACAGTTCATAACAAAAGACGGACAGAGTTCCCGGTTCAGTCTGCCCAAAGCCCTTAAGAGCGGCTATGCGATGATAACCGATCCATATTCTGATTCTCTCCTGTACGTCAGCATCTCCCGGACCCCTGACCACAATGCCGAACAGATTGCACTGGCGGTGACATGTCGCGGTGAAGTTATTCACTTTGAGGAGATTAACGACATCGGAAACCAACTTGTGATAGACTGTTCCGACTGGCCGATAGGTGTCTGCCGCATGACTTTGTATGACAAAAAAGGAAAGATACTTTCATCACGCAGCCTGTATCACAACAATGAAAGGTTCCACAGTCCCACAATAACCTTCAGCGCCGACAGTCTGTCACGCCAGCCGTTCAGCAGGGAGATCATCAACCTGAAACTGACAGACAGGAACGGAAAACCTCTGCGGGACAGGTTCTGCCTTTCAGTCAGGGACATCGCAGACTACGGGAGCGGACTGACTGAAAACCTGCAGACCAACCTGCTTCTCTCATCAGACCTGCGCGGTTATATCCATGATCCGGCCTGGTATCTTGAAAGTAACGACACCTTACATATTGAAGCCCTTAACCTGCTTACGCTGGTACAGGGATGGGAACGTTACGAATGGCAATACATGACCGGTCAGAAATTCTTTGCCGAAAAGCACAGGATTGAAGACAGCCTGACCATGAACGGTTGGGTTCTTTCATACACCCGCCGCGAACCGGTTCCGGACATTGATGTATTTGCATCGGTTATGCCGAATGATGACAAGAAACTGTTCGAGACATTCCAATACCACACAGACACTACCGGTTATTTCGGTTTTGACCTGAGTGACTTTTACGGAAAGGCCAAGATGACAGTCAACCTTATGTCAAAGAATAAGAAAGGCAAATCCAAGTTTGAAAAGAGCACCCGCATAAAATTTGAGCGTTCAGACAAACCTGAGCCCAAGCCATTCCTTAAACAGGAGACAGACCTGACCCGCAACAGGCGCTCATCAGACAAGACGGTCCAGAGCCAGGAAGATGACGGATTGCCGCTGGTAATACGCGAGGACCTGGGTATCGTGCTTGAAGATGTGGATATTACCGAAAAACGGCAGTTCGTTGATTATGACACTTTCACTTCATGGGATGTAGAGAAGGATGCCGAAATGGAACTGGATATGGGAGAGTATACTACCGATGTCCATGGTTATTTCCTTGAAAAGGGGATAAGATTTGAGGACTATCCGCCATACTACTATGTCCACAATCTGGAAAAGGTACTTGACAAGAAGCCGTTTGATAATCCGTCCGGTATTGACATGATAGATGTCAAAAGCATTATTGTTTATGACAAGCCGATGTTTCCCAAAGATTTTGTTGAATTCACTCCGATGCTGAAAGAGTATTACCGCAAGCACATTGACATGGATTGGTTCTGGTGGGTCGATACAAGTTCCCAGAGGTTCTATCTTGTTGATATTCAAATCAAGAATGACAGGGAACTGCTCTCATACAATGACATACGTAATCTTGGCCGCAGGACCACCAACATAGACGGTTTCTCCAAGCCGGTGGAGTACTATTCGCCGCAGTATCCTGAAGGTGGTGTTCCCGGTGAGATAGACCCGCGCCGCACACTATATTGGAATGCCAATGTCATTACCGACAATGAAGGCAACGCCCGTGTTGAATTCTACAACAACAGTTTCTCCACTCGCTACACCATAAGCGGTGCCGGAATCACCGCCTCGGGCATCCCCTACATCCTCAAACAAGATTGGTAACCCCCCAAATAACGCACAGGGTCTGACCCCTTTGCGTCGTTACTTAATCTAATAAACGTACTGCGTCTAATACGACGCAAAGGGGTCTGACCCTAAAAAAGCGAGCACCCTATCAGCACCATCAGCTGAGCCGTAAGAATCCTAAGGAACATAGTCAACGGATAAACCGTAGAGTAAGCCACTGCCGGAGCGTCATGCTCCGTCTGGCTGTTGGCGAAAGCCAGAGCCGGGGGATTGGTACTGGCGCCTGCCACAAGTCCCAGGATACTGTAGTAGTTCATTTTGTAGCGCTTACGTGCTATGAGAGCCACTATGAACACGGGTATAACGGTAATAAGAAGTCCTCCGATCATATAAATCAGTCCGTCTCCTGATGTGACCGTCTCAATGAAACTGGCGCCCGACTTGATGCCGACACTTGCCAGGAACAGGGCTATTCCCACCTCACGCAGCATCATGTTGGCACTGGCTTTGGTATAGGTGACCAATCCAAGTTTGTAACCGAAACGGCTTATAAGAATTGCCACAATGAGCGGACCTCCGGCAAGACCCAGTTTCATTGGCGTCGGTATGCCCGGTATCGAGAAAGGAATGCTGCCGAACAGCACGCCCACCATTATGCCGATGAATATGGTTGCTATATTGGGAACATCCAGACGTTTCAACTCATTGCCGACACGCTGTGCGACAGCGGCTACGCTGCTCTCTTTGCCTACCACAGTCAGACGGTCACCAACCTGCAGGATAAGACTTGCCGACGCGAACAGTTCAGTACCCGAGCGGACTACTCTTGTTATTGTGACATCATAAATGCTACCAAGATGCAGTTCACCCAGAGTCTTGCCGTTCAGTTTCTCCTTTGTAACCACGATACGGCGTGAAACCAATGGTTCTGAGCCCTTAACGTTATCCCATTCCACCTCCACAAGTGAACCCAGCAGAGTGCTTATGGCATCGGCATCATCCTCGGAACTCACTACGCAAAGCTGGTCGCCCAGATTTACTACGGTTTCTCTGTGAGGTGTAATAACCTGCCCCTGATGCATCAGGCGTGAACAGATGAACTCTCTGTTTATCAGTCGGCGCAACTCTATTATCGTTTTGCCGTCCAGACGCTCATTCTGCATTACTATATACTGGCGCTTGGGTTTCTGACTTGTATCAGCTATCTCCTGACTGGCCAGTTGCTCATTCTCCTCATTGTCCCTGATCCGGCAAATCCACTTGACTATCATCGGCACCATAATGACACCCAGCACGGCCAGCGGATAGGCACAGGCATAGCCCGATGCTATCTCCACGCTTGTATTGCCGGTCTGTCGCAGAGCCTCCTCGGCGGCGCCCAATCCCGGAGTGTTCGTAACCGCTCCGCTTAGCACACCCACAAGCATTGGAAAACTGTCCGGATCCGTGCGGTCAAACATAAGGAAATAGACACCTATTGCAACGGCTATATTGAGCAGGACCATATAGACCGCCAGACGGTTCATCCGCATTCCACCCTTTCGGAAGGATGTGAAGAACGAAGGCCCCACCTGAAGTCCCAGGCTGTATACAAACAGTATCAGTCCAAAGTCCTGGACAAAACCGATTGTCTTCAGATTGCCGGTAAAGCCGAAATGTCCTACCGCGATACCGGTAAACAAGATGAAAGCCACGCCTAATGAAATGCCGCGGAACTTGAGTTTTCCCAATAAAACGCCAACGGCTATCACAAATGAATAAAGCAGAAGCAGATGGGCTATTGATTCAGTGTCAAAAAGTAGAGATTTGATCCAAGTCATTATATTCCAATATTTTAAGGAACGCCAAGCGACCTATTGAATTTTTCGGGTGCAAAGATACTTACATTTATAAATGATTGTAACCGGAGGCCTATTATAAAACCTTAAAAATTTATAGTTATTCAAATAATATAAATACGAAAGATTTAAGTAGGTTTACTCAACCTAATTGATTACCTTTGCACGGTTTTTGCGCATGGCAAGACCTTGGGACTATAGAATTATCCTATCAAACAAGTTATATTTTATGTCAAACAACAAAGAAAAACTCTTCTCAGAGTTCCCGCCCGTGTCCACCGAAGAGTGGATGGCCAAGATCACAGAGGATCTTAAAGGTGCGGATTTTGAGAAGAAACTCGTCTGGAGAACCAACGAGGGATTCAAGGTTCAGCCGTTCTACCGTCAGGAGAACCTGGAGGGCCTTGACACAGAGACCAAACCCGGAGAATTTCCCTACACGCGCGGCACCAAGGCCTGCAACACATGGTTTGTACGCCAGGGTATCAGCACCAAGGACATCAAGGAGGCCAACGCCAAGGCTCTCGACATCCTTAACAAGGGTGTTGACTCACTCAGTTTCTGCTGCCGCGGCCGCCTGATTGATGGTGCCGACCTTGAGGCACTGCTGGAGGGTATCTGCGCAGAGTGCGTAGAGCTCAACTTCAGCACCAAGCCCCAGCTGGCATGCGCACAGGCTCAGGCTCTGGTTGACTACTTCACCAAGAAAGGCTATGACCTGAGCACACTGAAGGGTTCAATCGCATATGACCCGATAGCTTCAATGCTCAGGCACGGTGTTGAGTGCGGTCTTGATGACGCCGCCAAGCTCATTGAGATACTTGAGCCTCTCAAGAAGTTCCGCGCCCTTACCGTCAAGGCTTCAATGCTTACTGACAGCGGCGCATTCTGCTATCAGGAGCTGGGTTATGCACTGGCTTGGGGTAACGAGTACATGCGTTCCCTCACCGAGGCCGGCGTTCCCGCCGACAAGGTTGCCAAGAAGATCCAGTTCAACCTGGGTATCGGCTCCAACTACTTCATGGAGATTGCCAAGTTCCGCGCTGCACGTATGCTGTGGGCCAAGATAGTCGAAGCCTACAAGCCCGAGTGCCACTGCGGCAAGAACCCCGAGGACGGCATCTGCCGCTGCTCATGCAAGATGTTCATCAACGCAGTCACCACCAAGTACAACCAGACAGTGTTTGACCCCTACGTAAACCTGCTGCGTTCACAGACCGAGGCCATGAGCGCCGCTCTGGCAGGTGTCAACTCAATCACCGTAACTCCGTTCGATGCCGCATATGAGACCCCCAATGATTTCTCAGAGCGTCTGGCACGTAACCAGCAGCTGCTGCTTAAGGAGGAGTCACATTTTGACAAGGTGGTTGATCCCGCCGGCGGTTCATACTACGTGGAGAACCTGACCGAGGCTCTGGCAGAGCAGGCATGGAAGCTGTTCCTCCAGGTAGAGGATGAGGGCGGCATGCTGGCACTGGTAAAGGCCGGTAAGGTTCAGGAGGCTGTAAACGCCACCAACGCCACCCGTCATGAGAACGCCGCCAAGCGTAAGGAGTCACTTCTGGGAACCAACCAGTTCCCCAACATCAAGGAGATGTCCGAGGGCCGTGCCCCCAAGACCTGCAATTGCTGCTGCAAGGCAGAGGGTGAGGCAACCGTCGCAACCCTTGACTCATCACGCATAGCATCAGAGTTTGAGGCATTGCGCCTGCAGACCGAGGCCAGCGGCCGCCGTCCCAAGGTGTTCATGCTCACCATCGGAAATCTGGCCATGCGTCAGGCCCGCGCCCAGTTCTCGGGTAACTTCTTTGGCTGCGCAGGCTACGAGATTATTGACAACCTTGGTTTCAAGACAGTTGAGGAGGGAGCCGAGGCAGCACGCAAGGCAGGTGCCGATATCGTGGTGCTCTGCTCAAGCGACGACGAGTACGCCGAGTACGGTCCCGCCGCATTCAAGGCTGTAGGTGACAGCGCAATCTTCGTGATTGCCGGTAACCCCGCCTGCATCGAGGACCTTAAGGCCGCCGGTATTGAGAATTACGTCCATGTACGCTGCAACGTACTTGAGACTCTCCGTGATTTCAACAGCAAGCTTAACATCAAATAATCCGTAGTTATGAAACCCGATTTCAAGAATATAGACATCAAGTCCGCAGCCCCCAATGAGGCTCTTTGCGGATGCAAGACAAAGGCAGGTGCCGATGAGATCTGGAAGACTCCGGAGCACATTGAGGTAAAGCCTGTATATACCAAGGAGGACCTGGAGGGCATGGAGCATCTGAACTATGCCGCCGGTATCGCCCCCAACCTGCGTGGTCCCTACTCGACCATGTATGTGATGCGTCCCTGGACCATCCGTCAGTATGCCGGATTCTCCACTGCTGAGGAAAGTAACGCATTCTACCGCCGTAACCTGGCCGCCGGTCAGAAAGGTCTGTCAGTTGCGTTTGACCTTGCCACCCACCGCGGCTACGATGCCGACCACGAGCGTGTGGTAGGTGACGTAGGTAAGGCAGGTGTATCCATCTGTTCGGTCGAGGATATGAAGGTGCTGTTCGATGGCATACCTCTTAACAAGATGTCAGTGTCAATGACAATGAACGGTGCCGTTCTCCCTATCCTGGCCTTCTACATCGTATCAGGTCTGGAGCAGGGTGCCACACTCGAGGAGTTGCAGGGTACTATCCAGAACGATATCCTCAAGGAGTTCATGGTGCGTAACACCTATATATATCCGCCCAAGTTCTCCATGAAGATCATCGCCGACATATTCGAATATACATCACAGAATATGCCCAAGTTCAACTCAATATCAATCTCCGGTTACCACATGCAGGAGGCAGGTGCCACCGCCGATATCGAGTTGGCTTACACTCTGGCCGACGGTATGGAGTATCTGCGTGCAGGTATCAACGCCGGCATGAACATCGATACATTCGCACCGCGTCTGTCATTCTTCTGGGCCATCGGTACCAACCATTTCATGGAGATTGCCAAGATGCGTGCAGCCCGTCTGCTCTGGGCCAAGATAACCAAGAGCTTCGGCGCCAAGAACCCCAAGTCAATGGCTCTGCGTACACACTGCCAGACTTCAGGTTGGTCACTCACCGAGCAGGATCCGTTCAACAACGTTGGCCGCACCTGCATCGAGGCTATGGCAGCAGCCCTGGGTCACACCCAGTCTCTGCACACCAACGCTCTGGACGAGGCCATAGCACTGCCTACCGATTTCAGTGCCCGTATTGCCCGTAACACCCAGATCTACATCCAGGAGGAGACCAACATATGCCGTGAGGTCGATCCGTGGGCAGGCTCATACTACATTGAGTCACTGACCAACGAGATTGCCCACAAGGCATGGGAGCACATCCAGGAGATTGAGAAGCTGGGCGGTATGGCCAAGGCCATCGAGACCGGTCTGCCCAAGATGCGTATCGAGGAGGCTGCAGCCCGCACACAGGCCCGCATCGACTCAGGCGTTCAGACCATTGTAGGTACCAACAAGTACCGTCTGGACCACGAGGATCCCATCGATATCCTTGAGGTCGATAACACCGCCGTACGTAACCAGCAGATTGAGCGCTTAAAGCAGCTCCGCGCTAACCGCAACGAGGCCGATGTACAGAAGGCTCTTGATGCAATCACCAAGTGCGTCGAGACCGGACAGGGCAACCTGCTTGCTCTTGCCGTCGAGGCCGCCAAGGTGCGTGCATCACTGGGTGAGATTTCCTACGCCTGCGAGAAGGTCGTAGGCCGTTACAAAGCAGTAATCAGAACAATATCAGGCGTGTATTCATCAGAAAGCAAGAAAGACGCAGACTTTGAGAGAGCCTGCCAGCTTACAGCAGAGTTTGCAAAGAAGGAGGGCCGTCAGCCCCGTATCATGATTGCCAAGATGGGTCAGGACGGTCACGACCGCGGTGCCAAGGTTGTAGCCACCGGTTACGCCGACTGCGGTTTTGACGTTGATATGGGTCCGCTCTTCCAGACTCCTGCCGAGTCTGCCCGCGAGGCCGTTGAGAACGATGTCCATGTACTTGGCGTCTCATCACTTGCCGCAGGTCACAAGACTCTGGTTCCGCAGGTGATTGAGGAACTCAAGAAACTGGGCCGTGAGGATATCCTGGTAATCGTGGGCGGCGTTATCCCCGCACAGGACTATGACTTCCTCTACAAGGCAGGTGCAGCCGCCATCTTCGGCCCCGGCACCAGCGTAGCCAAGGCCGCTTGCCAGATCATGGAACTGCTCCTGGCTGAGTAACAGCTCCACTCTCAAAAGAAAGAGGATGGCCACGGTCATCCTCTTTCTTTTTTCCCCCGCTCCCGCCAAAGTGTCCCACACGCACCCCCATCAGAACCATCTCTCGGGCCGATGAGTGTGTTACATCCCCTCTCCCAGAGCCCGTGTCCCACACCCACCCCCGCCACAATACCCTCTAACGCGGCCTCCTGTGGGACACTTTGGCAACTGATTAAGGAAAACTTGAAGGGGTATAGTCTCTGAAACTACGCGCTTCGCGCTATCCCTCCCATCCATAATAAGACGCTCTGAAAGGCATGAACAAGTTCCTACCTTCCAGAGCATCTTCTTACGGACGGGCCCCTCCCGTTCACAAGCCCACGGGCGGCCATGGTTTCCGAGACCATACCCCTTCAAGTTTTGCTCGCTTAGCCAGCCTTACTCTCAATTGTCTTGCCCTAAAAAAAGTTGACTCGTAAAATCGAGTTAACAATGAAGAGTAATCGTACAGTTTTGAAAGATCAGTATTACAAGAAGGTTATTGA
>CADCLI010000034.1 GCA_902802285.1 uncultured Bacteroidales bacterium | reverse complement strand
CTTGCCGGGGAAATCCTCCAGATACTCGTGTACCCATACGGCCCAGTTGCGTGAGGTGGATATCTTGTCATCCTCCAGGTTCAGGAACTCGTTGCTGGGGACGTTGTCGGGCAGAATGAATGAGCCCTCGGCCTTAAGCATTGAGGGGAACACGATGCAGTGGAACACGATGTTGTCCTTACCGATAAAATGGATAAGGCGCGTATCGGGATCCTTCCACCAGGTCTCCCAGCTGCCGCGCTCGGGGTGTGCGTCGCAATACTCCTTGGTGTTGCTTATGTAGCCTATGGGAGCATCGAACCATACGTAGAGCACTTTGCCCTCGGCGCCTTCAACCGGAACGGGGATACCCCAGTCCAGGTCACGGCTCACGGCACGGGGCTGCAGACCCATATCGAGCCAGCTCTTGCATTGGCCATAGACATTAGGACGCCACTCCTTATGCTCCTGCAGGATCCATTTCTCAAGCCATTCCTGATACTGCTCAAGGGGCAGATACCAGTGTGTGGTCTCTTTCATGACGGGTTTGCTGCCGCTAACGGTGCTTACCGGGTTGATGAGCTCGGTGGGAGAGAGGGATGTGCCGCACTTCTCACACTGGTCACCGTATGCATGGTCGTAGTGGCAGTGAGGGCACTCTCCGGTAATGTAGCGGTCGGCCAGGAACATGTGGGCCTCCTCATCGTAGTACTGCTCACTGGTCTTCTGGATGAACTTGCCGGTATCGTAAAGCTTACGGAAAAAGTCCGATGCAACCTTATGGTGGGTGGGGGAGCTGGTACGTCCGTAGAAATCATATGATATACCCATACCCTTGAAAGTCTCCTTCATCTGATAGTGGTAACGGTCGATGATCTCCTTGGGGGTCACGCCCTCTTTCTTGGCGCGTATGGTGATGGGCACTCCGTGCTCATCGCTGCCTCCGATGAACATCACGTCCACCTTCTTGAGACGTTGGTAACGGACATAAATATCGGCCGGAACGTATGCGCCTGCCAAATGGCCTATATGCAACGGGCCGTTGGCGTAGGGCAGGGCCGATGTAACCAGAATCCTCTTGTAATCTTTCATATTGTATCTAAGTTGTTTTCAGCGTGCAAAGATAATAAAAATGATACAAAAGGGGACTGTCCCCAATTGTATCATTTACCCCAAGAGGCGCGGTCCAAGCTGCGATATCCTATTGCTTCGGCGATGTGGTGTGGTTGGATAGTCGGGGATTCATCCATGTCAGCTATGGTGCGGGCCACTTTCAGGATGCGGTCGTAGGCGCGGGCGGACAGATTCAGCCGGTTCATTGCTTCACCCAGCATACGGATTGATGCAGGTTCAGCATTTGCGTACCGGTGCAAAAGCCTGGAGTCCATCTGCGCATTGCAGTAAACCCCCTTTTCATCGCGGAATCTTTCGGCCTGGACAGCCCTTGCCCTGATTACGCGCTCCCTTATCACATCACTTCTCTCTCCCTTCTGGTCGGATGACATATCATCGAATCCTACCGGCAGTATCTCACACTGAAGGTCAAAACGGTCCATTAACGGACCTGAAACCTTGCCCAGATAGCGCTCAATGGTAGTGGGAGTGCAGTGACACTCCTTGGTGGGATGGTTATAATATCCGCAGGGGCATGGATTCATTGATGACACAAGCATGAACGATGCCGGATATTCCACTCTGTATTTGGCACGTGAGATTACAATTGTCCTGTCCTCAAGCGGTTGCCTCAGGACCTCCAGTGCTGAGCGGGTGAACTCTGGGAGTTCATCCAGAAACAGGACCCCGTTATGAGCCAGCGAAATCTCTCCGGGCTGTGCGTTTGTGCCTCCTCCGGTAAGGGCAACATTCGATATGGTGTGATGAGGATGGCGGAAAGGGCGTTGCGTAATCAGCGCTGCTCCGTTTCCAGTAAATCCTGCCACTGAGTGAATCCTGGTAGTCTCTATGCTCTCCTCCTTAGTCAGCGGAGGCAGTATCGAGGGCAGTGCCCGTGCCATCATGGATTTTCCGCTTCCCGGCGGGCCTATCATTATCAGGTTGTGACCTCCGCAAGCTGCAACCTCAAGCGCCCTCTTTACGCTGTTCTGTCCTTTGACATCCGAAAAATCAAACCCCTGACTGTACCTGTCGCTGTCACCATAGCCGGTATCGTTATCCAACGGAACGATATGACCGGGCCTGTCATTCAGCAGGTCAACCACTTCGCGCAGGTTATGCGCCCCATATACTTCAATGCCGTCTATTACAGCTGCTTCAGGGGCATTCTGAAACGGCAGGATAATACCTTTGAATCCCTCGGAACGTGCCTTGATGGCCATTGACAAGGCTCCCCTTACCGGTTGCAGTGAGCCGTCCAGCCCCATTTCACCCATAATGACGTAATCATCCAGAAGTGATGCCGATATATCTCCCACTGATGCCATTATCACTATGGCCAGGGGAAGGTCATATGCGGCACCTTCCTTACGTATATCGGCAGGAGCCATGTTGATGATAATCTGGCAGGACGGAAACTTGTATCCGTTCACCTGGAAGGCGGATATGATACGTTCATGGCTCTCCTTCACTGCACTGTCAGGCAGTCCGACCAGGAAAAACCTGATACCACGGGCCGTGCTGGCCTCAATAGTCACGATGTATGCGTCTATCCCCTGGACAGCCGCACCGGAAACTTTAATAAGCATAATTGAGTTTGTATTAGATTGGTGTTATTTATGTGAATCAGAGATTTAGTGTCAGTTTTTTTGGTGTTCTTACTGTTTGACTTGGTTTTGTGGTTGTTACTTTCTCTTTTATCGGATTTTTGGATAATGTCCTGTTCAACTCTATGTCAATGTCCCTGACAGAATTTGTCTTGTATATAATCCTCTTGGCACCGGTAAACAGGATGAAAGCCGGCACGGACTGAAGGTCAGTGCTCTTTATGAACTTGCTCTCCCATCCGTTAGGGTCATTATATGAGAGCCATGAGACGGTGTCTTTTGATATAACCTCTTTCCAGCGTTCGGAATTGACGTCGATAGAGACGTCTGTCACATTGAAATATCTCAACCTGTACTTGTCCAGGAAATACTGCAGGGTGTCTCTTGCCTTTAGAGCCTCATCGCCCATCCAAGACGCCCAAACACATACCAGAAGATGGTTGGACTTACCTCCTATGTCCGCGAACTGGTACCTGAAACCCGCAGAATCAATTACCTGATAATTGTCAATGTAGTTGTTTGTGGCCAGGCTTTTGTTGAACTCTGACTTGAGTGATGTTATGAACGGGGCATCCTGCATGTTGCCGCTCATGCGTTTTATGAGAGGTTCCAGATCATCCTCCCTGGCATGGTATTTGCGCACCATATACTCATATATAAGGTATGGCGTTACCTCCGAGAACGGATCCCTGGTTATGAAAGAGTCTATCCTCGCGGCAGTCTGACGCATTGATGTGTCATTCAGGGCAGAAAGGTAGAAAGAACCGAACAGATCGTTGCACGGTCCTCCCGTTACGCTGAACAGTCCTGTATCAGCGGGAACGGTTATTAGAGATTCCACATCCTTCTCGGCAAAAACCGGATAATGACGGCCGTCCGGCAGCAACAGAATGAGTGTTGTTACGGTGTCCGGCCTGAAAGACCAGCTGAAACTGCCGTTCCTGCAGAAAATGGTGTCAACCCTGTCAAACCTGGAATCAAGTCCGACCACCAGGATTGAGTCCGAACCATCCTGAACGGTTCCCTGCAATACGAACATACCCTTGTCGCGGCCACAGGAAACAGCCAGAAGCGTAAGGGCTATTGTCAGTATTGCAAAAAACCTGGTTCTCATTGTGTGCCCGGGTTATTTGGCGGCGCGTTTACGCTCCAGCTCGTTGAGTATTATCTTACGCATACGCATGCTCTTGGGGGTAACCTCCACATACTCATCGTTCTTGATGTACTCCAGAGCCTCCTCAAGAGAGAATATCACGGGAGGTGCAATGTGGGCCTTCTCATCGGCACCGCTGGCGCGCATGTTGGTAAGCTGCTTGCTCTTGGTCACATTGATGACCAGATCCTTCTCGTGTACGTGCTCTCCTACCACCTGGCCTGCGTAAACCTGATCCTGCGGGTTGACAAAGAACTTGCCGCGGTCCTGCAGCTTGTCCAGTGCGTAAGCGAATACGGTACCGGTCTCCATTGCAACCATCGATCCGTTGGTACGGCGCTCGATGTCACCCTTGTAAGGCTGATACTCCTTGAATCGGTGTGCCATGACGGCCTCACCCTGCGATGCGGTAAGTACGTTGGTCCTAAGGCCGATGATACCGCGTGAAGGGATATCGAACACAATTACCACACGGTCACCCTGGGTATCCATTGATGTCATCTCGCCCTTGCGCTTGGTGGCCAGGTCAATCATTTTGCTGGCAAACTCCTCAGGTACGCTGATGGTGAGCTCCTCTATAGGCTCACAGGTACGTCCGTCAATCTCCTTCATGATTACCTGGGGCTGACCTACCTGGAGTTCGTAACCCTCGCGGCGCATGGTCTCTATAAGTATTGAAAGGTGCAGCACGCCACGGCCCGATACAATCCACTTGCCGTCCTCCTCTGTGCGGCGTACGCGCAGGGCCAGGTTCTTGTCAAGTTCCAGATTCAGGCGGTCCTGAATGTGACGTGATGTGACGTACTTACCCTCCTTGCCAAAGAAAGGTGAGTCGTTTATGCTGAAGAGCATACTCATGGTAGGCTCATCGATAGCGATAGGGGGCAGGGGATCAGGGTTCTCTGCATCGCAGATGGTATCACCAATCTCAAACTTGTCAAGACCTACAATGGCGCATATGTCGCCGGCCTCAACGGTGGGAACGCGCTTACGGCCCATTCCCTCAAAAGTGTGCAGCTCCTTAATCTTTACCTTCTCCTTGCTGCCGTCACGGTGAGCCAGAGTGCAGGTCATACCCTCGTTCAGGACACCGCGGTTGACACGGCCCACTGCGATACGGCCTGTGTATGATGAGTAGTCGAGTGATGTGATAAGCATCTGCAGTGTACCCTCCTCCTGTTTGGGAGCGGGGATATGCTCAATGATGGCATCCAGCAGAGGCAGTATGTTGTCAGTGGGCTGTTTCCAGTCTGTGCTCATCCAGTTCTGCTTGGCCGATCCGTACAGTACCGGGAAATCCAGCTGGTCCTCGGTTGCATCGAGTGCGAACATCAGGTCAAACACCATCTCATAAACCTCTTCGGGGCGGCAGTTGGGCTTATCCACCTTATTAACTACAACGATGGGCTTAAGTCCTATCTGCAGAGCCTTCTGCAGTACAAAACGGGTCTGAGGCATCGGGCCCTCAAAGGCATCGACCAGCAGGATGCAGCCGTCGGCCATGTTGAGCACGCGCTCCACCTCACCGCCGAAATCGGAGTGTCCCGGAGTGTCAATGATGTTAATCTTGGTATCCTTATATGTAATAGATACGTTCTTGGACAGGATGGTTATGCCGCGCTCGCGCTCCAGGTCATTGTTGTCGAGCATAAGCTCCCCTTTGGCCTGATTGTCGCGGAACAGGTGTCCGGCCAGCATCATCTTGTCAACCAGTGTGGTCTTTCCGTGGTCAACGTGAGCAATAATTGCGATGTTCCTTATGTTCATATTGTATGTTTAGTTTATCCTTTTTTATGCCTGATTTTCCATCCGGTTGATAACTCGCGGCTTCGCCGCTCGGTTGTTTTTGGCTTTGATCGCCTTCGGCTTAAAGCCTCTGGATAGAATCCTATCTGCGTATTAGAAACAACCTTTTTTTAGTTTCCTTCTGGAAACGCGCTTCGTTTCACTTCGCTTGCCGGCCTTCCAGGCCGGGTAAAACCAATCCATTTTCGCTTCGCTTTAATGTATTGGTTTTACTGGGTGCAATTGGAATCCTATGCCAACCCTTCCAAGTTGATTTGCGGTGCAAAGTTACTGGAAAAATATTAGAAAATTCATTGTGTATTAAAAAAGAAGATATAACTTTGCGCCCGCTAAACGAGTTTTCACATTATTTTTAAGAAAATGTATTTAGACAAAGAGAAAAAACAAGAGATCTTTGGACAATACGGAAAGTCCAACACGGATACTGGCTCACCTGAAGCCCAGATAGCCTTGTTCTCATACCGTATTTCCCATTTGACGGAACATCTTAAGGAGAACCGTAAGGATTATAGCACTGAAAGGGCACTGACCCAGCTTGTAGGTAAGCGCAGGAGACTGCTCAACTACCTCAAGGAGAGAGACATTGAGCGCTACCGCGCCATCGTTAAGGCTCTCGGTCTGCGTAAGTAAGGCTAGAAATGAAAAAAGGGGTTGACCAAATGGCCAACCCTTTTTTTTATCCCTGGCCGTGTCACTTTTTTGGCCATACTTGTTACCAGACGGCCTGTAGAGCCAATATTCCGCAAGTTTGGCATTAAAAACCGCGTTTTTGGCCATTTTCGTGGCCATACTTGTTACCAGACGGCTTGTGTAGCCATTATTCTGCAAGTTTGGCATTATCATTGCACAGCTGGTGGTAATAGTTTACCTTTGCACCCAGAAATAAGTTGATTTAAAGATGGAAGAATTGTACACTACGCTACCTTATAAGGTAGCTGATATCTCGCTGGCTGATTTTGGCCGTAAGGAGATTGAGATGGCCGAGAAGGAGATGCCCGGTCTTATGGCTCTCCGTGACAAGTACCGTGATTCAAAACCCCTGAAGGGTGCCCGTATAATGGGTTCTCTGCATATGACCATTCAGACTGCGGTTCTCATTGAGACACTTCACGAACTGGGTGCACAGATACGCTGGTGTTCCTGCAATATTTATTCGACACAGGATCATGCCGCAGCCGCTATTGCTGCTGCAGGGAGTGCTGCAGTCTTTGCATGGAAGGGAGAGACAGCACAAGAATACTGGTGGTGCACACTCCAGGCCATGAATTTCCCTGAGGGAGGTCCCAATATGATAGTCGATGACGGCGGTGACGCCACTCTGATGATACATCTTGGAGTAAAGGGAGAGAAAGACCCCGAGGCACTGGACTACGAGGCCGGATCGGCCGATGAGCGTGAACTTCTGGCCGCCCTCAAGGAGGTGGCCAAGGTAAAGGGTAATACATACTGGCAGAATATGGCTGCAGGCATAAAGGGCGTAAGTGAGGAGACCACTACCGGTGTACACCGTCTGTACCGAATGCAGCAGAATGGAGAACTGTTGTTCCCGGCTTTCAATGTAAACGACTCCGTTACCAAGAGCAAGTTCGATAACCTGTACGGATGCCGTGAGTCACTTGCCGACGGAATCAAGCGTGCTACTGATGTCATGATAGCCGGCAAGGTGTGCGTGGTTTGCGGTTACGGTGAGGTAGGCAAGGGCTGTGCCCAGAGCATGCGCTCATACGGAGCCAGGGTCCTTGTTACCGAGATAGATCCCATCTGCGCCCTGCAGGCCGCTATGGAAGGTTATGAAGTCGTGACAATGGAGGAGGCCGCTCCTCTGGGCAACATATTCGTAACCACCACAGGCAATATCGACGTAATTACCACAGACCATCTCAAGGTAATGCCCGATCAGGCAATAGTCTGCAACATCGGCCACTTTGACAGTGAGATTCAGGTGGATAAACTCAAGAAGATTCCGGGCATAAAGTGCCAGAACGTAAAGCCTCAGGTAGACCGTTACTTCTTCCCCGACGGACACAGCATCATATTGCTGGCCGACGGCCGTCTGGTCAATCTGGGTTGCGCCACAGGTCATCCCAGTTTTGTGATGAGCAACAGTTTCACAAACCAGACACTGGCTCAGATAGAACTCTTCAATAAGGATTACCCGGTTGACGTGTATCGTCTGCCCAAACACCTTGACGAGGAGGTGGCACGTCTGCATCTGGAGCGTATCGGCGTTCATCTGTCCAAACTGACCCAGGCTCAGGCTGATTACATCGGCGTTCCTGTGGAGGGTCCTTATAAGGCGGAGCATTACAGGTATTGAGGCAAATGGAGAGAAAGACTATTGTTGTGTATGGTGCATCGAGTGCATCGGCTGAGAAGGTTTTTGTTGATGCGGCGTATGAACTTGGCGGGCTGATAGCTCGCGCAGGCAAGAGACTTGTGTCCGGAGCGGGAAGTACAGGTCTGATGGCCGCTGTCGAAAACGGAGCGCTTGATGCCGGAGGTGTATCCATCGGCATCATACCTCAGTTCATGGTTGATAACGGCTGGCTCCATAAGGGACTGACAGAAACCATAATCACTTCCGATATGCACGAGCGCAAGAACCGAATGGCCAGTATGGCTGATGCCGTTATCGCGCTGCCCGGCGGCACCGGAACTTTTGAGGAGCTGTTTGAGGTCATCACCTGGAAAATGTTGGGATTATTCGTCAAGCCGATAATAATCCTTAATACTGACCATTATTATGATCCGTTGCTCAGTATGCTGGACCGCACAGCCCAGCGCAGTTTCATGAATCCGTTGTTCCTGAAACTATGGGCAGTAGCCGAAACGCCTCAGCAGGCCATGTCGCTTGTGGACAGTATTGCAGACTGGACAGACCGCACCAGTAAGATCAACGAACTCAAATGAATCCCATTGTCATATTCAGCCTGAACGATCCGGTTCTGATAAATGACTGGTATCTTCTTGTCATGACCGTTTCTTTCCTGCTGACGGTGGCTTTCATAGGTCCCTTTATTGATACCTATTCAAAAGGAATCTCTGTGATGTTCAGGTTCAGTAGTCCTGAATCCGACATCTGTTTCCCCAAATATTCACCCTGGGGTTTCGTGAGCTTGTCGCTGATATCATGTATCAATCTGGGCCTGGCTCTGACGGCAATAAAATGGGATGTGTCCCGCGAAGGAGCTGACATGTTGCTCCATGTACTGTCCGCTTCGGGCGTCTTTGGCCTCTCTTGCGCTTTAAAACTGATATTATACCAGACAGTTAACAGCTCTCTGTACAAATCACAGGCTACATCACTCAAACCAACACGCTGGAACGGTTTTTTTGTGATGGCTTTTGCTGTCTTTTCATTGGCTGTCCTTATCATCACCGCTGTTGTCCTGTTTCTGAACCTGCCGGCTCCGGTGCTTGTCATCGGGGCATCCCTGCTTTTGGTTGCGATAGAGACGGGACTGGTTTTCAAGATGAAAACAACCATATTTAAAAATAAGTGCTCATTATTGGGATTTATTTTGTACCTTTGTGCGCTCGAATCAGTCCCTATTCTTCTGATGGGGGTCTTGATTAGCAAAACCTTATGTTGAATTTAAACCGAAGAGTTTTGAAAGTAAAGAAGGTTCTCATTTCCCAGCCGCAGCCTACGACAGGCAAGTCCCCTTATTTTGATCTGGCTGAGAAGTACGACGTAGAGTTTGTGTTCAAACCTTTTATCCGTGTTGAACCTCTCTCCGCCAAGGAGTTCAGACAGCAGCATGTCAATATCCTGGATCATACAGCTGTAGTTTTCACGTCACGTCATGCTGTTGATCATTTCTTCCAGCTGTGCGCCGAAATGAGGGTTACTATCCCGGACGATATGAAATATTTCTGCATAACAGAGACAGTATCCCTGTATATCCAGAAATATGTGCAGTATCGCAAACGTAAGGTGTTCTTCGGCAATACAGGTAAGGTGGACAGTCTCATGGCTCCTATCCTCAAGCACAAGAACGAGAAATATTTCATCCCGATGTCAAACGTCCATACCGGTGAACTCAAGGCTCTGCTGGATTCAAACAACATAGCGCATACCGAGGCTGTCATGTACCGCACCGTCAGTAATGAGTTCAAGGCCGGCGAGCTGGATGTATTTGACATGCTGGTGTTCTTCAGCCCCGCGGGCATAGAGTCTCTAAAACAGAACGCTCCCGACTTTGTTCAGGGCGAAAAGGTGATAGGCTGTTTCGGCGGAGCCACAGCAAAGGCAATCCGCGATGCAGGCCTGCGTCTTGACATTGAGGCTCCGGTTCCCGGTATCACCTCTATGTCGGCTGCAATCGATGCATGGTTCGCAGCCAATCAGAAAAAGTGAATAAATTCTCCAAGCAGGAACGGTTGTGCGGTACCATGTTGATTGACCGCCTGTTCCGTGAGGGAAACCGTCAGATAGCGGTTTTTCCCATACGCTTGGTGTGGCTCATGGCTGATGATATCGATGGGGTACAGATTCTTGTCAGTGCACCCAAACGTAATTTTCATCATGCAGTAGACCGTAACCGTATCAAGCGGCAGATCAGGGAGTTCTACAGGACTTCGGCTGCTCCTCTTAAGGATGTGCTGGCTGACAAAGGCAAGGGTCTTGCCTTGGCTTTCCTGTTCAATGATGTCCGGTTATGGGATACGTCCAATTTGGTGCCGCGTCTTGAGACGGCAATGGACAAACTTATTCAGGCAGTATCGGAATCATGCGCCAATTGTTGAATATTTTTACCAAATTTCTGGGCTGGCTGCTGATGCTTCCCATACGGTTCTACCGAAAGTTCATTTCACCGCTCACT
The DNA here is from genome assembly GCA_902802285.1 of uncultured Bacteroidales bacterium. Classification (GTDB taxonomy): domain Bacteria; phylum Bacteroidota; class Bacteroidia; order Bacteroidales; family Bacteroidaceae; genus Colenecus. Next base: position 2,549 of record CADCLI010000034.1, on the reverse strand, counting down.
CCACCCTCCTGCCGCTTTACCCCTACCTGCTCGGAGTATGCTATTCAGGCCATTACCAAACACGGCCCGTTCAGGGGAACATGGCTGGCCATCAGGCGGGTTCTGAGATGTCATCCATGGGGAGGGTCGGGGTATGATCCGGTTCCTTGATTTTTTTAATTGAGAATTTTTGGAGCAGTGAGAGGAGAGACTAAGCTCGCTTAGGCTATCCCGAGTCGCGACAAGAATCATGGAACGAAGTGACATAATTGAGAATTTTTGGAGCAGTGAGAGGAGAGACTAAGCTCGCTTAGGCTATCCCAAATCGCGACAAAAATCATGGAACGAAGTGACATAATTGAGAATTGAGAATTGAGAATTGAGAATTGAGAATTGTCGATATACATACTCATCTTTTGCCGGAGGTGCCGGGGACGGCGTTGGTAAGCATCGGCTGTGGGTCGATACCAAATACCGGGGGGGGCTGGTTCAGCGCAGGCATTCATCCGTGGGATGTGACTGAGAACTTTGAAAATCAGATCGGTACATTGGAGGCTCTGCTTGCGAATCCCCGGGTTCTGGCTGTCGGGGAGTGCGGATTCGACTCCCTGAAAGGTCCATCCCATGATTTGCAGGAAGATGCATTCGTCCGTCAGGCTGAACTCTCCGGGCGTTGCCGCAAGCCCATGATTCTCCACGTGGTCCGGGATTTTGATACCGTCATACGTCTGCGCAAAGAACTGAAACCCCGTCAGCCGTGGCTTATCCATGGTTTCCGCGGAGGCCCGGAACAGATGAACCAACTCCTCTCAAACGGGTTTCAAGTCTCTTTCGGGCTGAAACATAATCCCCAATCCCTTTTACAGGTTCCTGATGACTTTCTCTTCCTGGAGACCGACGGCCGGGCTAAAATCGCCGATGTGATCCGTTCGGCAGCCTCCGTAAGAAATCAGTCAATAGAGACAATCAGGAGCTTAATTATGAATAATGCTCTAAAGTTCCTGTCTGCGGGAGATTGATTGTCCTTAAATGAGACTGGCCTATTGTCTTTTTGAGCAAAGAATTGTATATTTGCGGACTTTTGTGAAAATCTAAAATCATAACAATGACGAATTTTGTTGAAGAACTGACTTGGAGAGGCATGATCCACCAGATGATGCCCGGAACCGATGAACTCCTGAGCAAGGAACAGGTGACAGCTTATGTGGGCTTTGATCCTACCGCAGACTCCCTTCACATTGGGCATCTGTGCAGTATCATGATTCTTCGCCACTTTCAGCGTTGCGGCCATAAGCCTCTGGCGCTTATAGGCGGAGCGACCGGTATGATAGGTGATCCCAGCGGAAAGTCGCAGGAGCGCAACCTCCTCAACGAAGAGACCCTTAAACATAACGTAGAGTGTATCCGCAAACAGTTGGGTAAGTTCCTGGATTTTGACAGCGACGCTCCCAACAAGGCTGAACTTGTAAATAATTATGACTGGCTCAAGGATGTCACTTTTCTGGATTTTTCACGTGACATAGGCAAGCACATCACAGTGAACTACATGATGGCCAAGGATTCTGTCAAGAAGCGTCTCAACGGTGAGGCCCGTGACGGACTTTCATTTACCGAATTCACATACCAGTTGCTTCAGGGTTACGATTTCCTTTACCTGAACGAGCATAAGAACTGCAAGCTTCAGATGGGTGGGGCGGACCAGTGGGGCAACATAACCACAGGTGCCGAACTTATCCGTCGAATCAACGGAACCGAATGTTTTGCATTGACATGCCCGCTCATCACCAAGTCCGACGGAACCAAATTCGGAAAGACCGAGGGTGGTAACGTATGGCTCAACCCCGAGTACACATCGCCCTATAAGTTCTATCAGTTCTGGCTCAATGTCAGCGATGAGGATGCCAAGCGTTACATAAAGATATTCACCAATATCGGCAAGGAAGAGTGCGATGCCTTGATAGCAGAGCATGATGCCGCACCTCATCTGCGTCTTGTCCAGAAACGTCTGGCCAAGGATGTTACATGCATGGTCCACAGTGAGGAGGATTACAAGGCTGCCGCCGAGGCTTCGGATATCCTATTCGGAAACAACGCCGGAACTGATGAACTCCGTGGTATAGACGAGTCAATGCTTCTTACTGTCTTTGAGGGTGTCCCGCAGTTCCGTTTTGACCGTAAACTCCTGAGTCAGAATGTCAAGGCTTCTGATTTCCTTACTGAAATCTGCCCTGTCTTCTTCTCCAAGAGTGAAGCCCGCAAGATGATGCAGGGAGGAGGTGTCTCCATCAACAAGGAGAAGACTTATGACCATTCGCGTGAGATGACCGAGGCCGATCTTGTTGATGACCGCTATATAGTTTTGCAGCGTGGCAAGAAGAACTACTATCTGCTTATAGCGGAATAAACCGGAAAATAACTATATTTGCAGTCCCGTAAGGGAACATAAGGCAATTGTCGTATGGTGTAATGGTAGCACAACAGGTTTTGGTTCTGTTTGTCCTGGTTCGAATCCGGGTACGACAGCTTGAAAGCGGACGTTGATTGTCCGCTTTTTTTATTATGCTCTCAGA
>CADCLI010000033.1 GCA_902802285.1 uncultured Bacteroidales bacterium | reverse complement strand
ATCATCCTCAAAATCCTTGCGTATGATGAACACCACCTTGCCGAATCCGGCGCGGATGGCATCGAATACAGAGTAATCCATAATAGTCTCACCACTGGGGCCAAGCGCATCAAGCTGCTTGAGTCCACCGTAACGGCTACCCATTCCGGCAGCCAGGACAACAAGTGCAGGTTTCATAAATATGCTGTTTTAATAAATATTTCGTTTTAATTTGCAAAGGTAATACTTTACTTTGGCGTTGGCGTTGGCTTTGGCTTAAAAAACCATTATATTCGCACTCAAGAAATCAATTTGAATTATGAAAAGATATCTGATTGGGATTCCTTTAGTGATGGCATTGCTGTTTGCCACAAACTGCAAGAATGGCGGTACCGCCGCTCCGGTAGAGGAGGTTGACGCAGACACCATAATCCTTGACGCCGACCAGTACGTGCGTTTTGAGACCACCAAGGGCAATTTTACAATAAAGCTCTATCGCGAAACCCCGTTGCATCGCCATAATATGGTACGTCTTGCCCGCAAGGGATTTTATGACAACCAGCTCTTTTTCGGCGTGCAGAAAGGCTACAAGATCCAGGCCGGCGACGTCGATTCCAAGAACGCCCCTCAAGGAAAGGAGATAGGTATAGATGAGAAGGATGATACCATAGCATCCGAGGTCAACCCCTGGAAATTCTACCACAAACGCGGAGCCGTTGGGCAGGCCAGCACAGTACAGTTCAAGTACTCCACCAGCCAGCAGTTTTACATAATAACCGGTAAGAAAGTCAAAGTCAGCACATTACCCACACAGGAAAAAGCCATAAACAAGAAATACCGTCAGGCTGTCAAGGATTCACTCACACAGCCTCACGCCAAGGATATACTAACCTGGCAGAAATACGGCGAAAAGAAAAAGATCAGCAAGCTCAACGACCAGCTCAATGACCAGGCCGATGCCATCATGAAAACCCGAAAGGCGTTCACATACTCCCAGGAGCAGACCGTTTTCTACGGCAACATTGGCGGAGCGCCCAGTCTGGACGGACTATATACGGTATTCGGTGAGGTAATAGAGGGTATGGATGTTGTTGAGGCCATATCGAATGTACCGGCCACAGGAACCAACCGCCGTCCCAACCCAGACGTAAAGATCATAAAGGCTTACGTACTGGAAGACTATCAGGAACCTGCCGCCAAATAAGCATTATAGTTTATCAGCCGCATCCCTGAAACTCTGCCAGAGCGAATCATCCGGCAGAGGTGCTTTTACGTCTATCATCTCATGTGACACCGGATGCTCAAATGTAACATGGAATGCGTGCAGCGATATGCTGCCGTCAGGATTTGAGCGTTCCGCACCATACTTAAGGTCCCCCTTGATGGGGCAGCCCATCTTGGCCAACTGGCAGCGTATCTGATGATGCCGTCCTGTCAGGAGTTCCACCTCAAGCAGGTTGTAATTGACCGAACTTGCCACCAGCCTATAATTGAGAACCGCCTTCTTGCTACCGGGAACCTCCTTGTCATAAGCGTAAGAGCGGTTCTGTTTTTCGTTGCGAACCAGCCAGTTCTCAAGTCTGCCCTGAGGCTCTTCCGGTTTGTTCTTTACGATGGCAAGATAACGCTTATCAACACTACCCGCCCGGAACATATCGTTCAGGCGGGACAGCGCCTTGCTTGTCTTGGCCAACACCACCACCCCGCTTACCGGACGGTCCAGACGGTGCGGCACACCCACAAACACGTTTCCCGGCTTGGAGTATTTCTCCTTCAGGTATGCGGCAACAGTCTCCGACAACGGAACATCGCCGGTCTTATCGCCCTGGACTATCTCACCAGCCCGTTTGGAGACAATAATGATATGATTATCCTCGTAAAGTACTATCATAGCCAATAGCCAACAGCCAATAGCCAACAGTCTTATTACATGCTCATTCCGCCGTCAACCTGCAGCACCTGACCGGTTATGTATGAACTGTCATCGGACACCAGGAACAGGGCAGCCTTGGCAATCTCCTGGGTCTGAGCTCCACGCTGAAGGGGTATTGACTTGCACCACTCTGCCAGTTTCTCCTCAGGAATCTTGCCTGTGGTCATTTCTGTAAGCACAAAACCCGGAGCTATGACATTGGCGCGGATGCCCCTTGAAGCAAACTCCTTGGCGACAGACTTGGTCAATCCTACCAGACCGGCCTTTGATGCGGAGTAGTTGGTCTGACCAGCATTACCGTGAAGCCCTACGACCGATGATACGCAGAGTATATTGCCGCTGCGCTGACGCATCATCTGCGGAGTGCAGGCCTTTATGAAATTGAATGCCGATTTCAGGTTAGTGTCAATCACCTCATCCCACTGCTGCTCGTTCATGCGCATCATCAGGCCGTCACGTGTAATTCCGGCGTTGTTAACCAGGATATCTATCCGGCCGAACTCCTTTACAACCTCTTCCACCATCTGGGACGCTCCCTCAAAACTGGACACATCCACACGGTAGCCCTTGGCTTTGATTCCGTTTGCGCTAAGTTCACCCTCCAAAGCTTTAGCCTTCTCCACACTGTTGATATACACAAATGCGATGTCTGCACCCTCGGCCGCAAAAAGCTGAGCCATAGCCAGACCTATTCCACGGGTTGCTCCAGTGATGAGCACCTTTTTACCTGTCAGTTTTCCCATTATTATAATTGCTTGTTAGTTTCTGAATTATATCCCAGCGCGCCGTAGATAAGACGACGGGCCTCAAAGCGGATCTCTTCCCTTGTGTTTCCCTGCCAGATTTTACCTCTGATATATGGGGCCTCAAAACCACGCATGCAGTTGTGCATGATTTCGGCCGTACGCCTTACGCTTACCACATCAAAGACACCGGTGGTCTTACCTTCTGATATGATATCCTGAAGCATCTGTTTCTGCTTCAGGTCAAAAGCCTTACGGAAATGTTCAAGTCCCCAACTGTTACGGAAAAATCCTGAGCGCAAGGTACCGTTGCGGTCAACAGTCTCCTTGATCAGTCTGAAATATCCGAACACGAACTCAACTATCTTCTGCTGGACCGGAATGTTCTGCCTGGCTATCTCTTCCAGCTGAGTCAGTACCTTCTCCACCTCGCTGTTGATAACGGCCTGAAAAACCTCAACTTTGCTCTCAAAATAAGAATACAGGGTGCGTCTGCTTAAACCGGCTTCCTGAGCAATGTCAATCATTGTAGTCTCATCATAGCCTTTCCTCACAAACAAGGTCTTGGCAGCCGAAATGAACTGCTGTTCTGTTTTAGTAGTATCCATAATCACAATTAGGGTTACAAAAATACTAAAAATGTGAAAGAAATGCATATTTGATGCAAAAGATTTGCTTACAAAACACAAAAGGACTATCTTTGCACTCGCAAAACAGAAATCGCGGAGTGGAGCAGAGGTAGCTCGTTAGGCTCATAACCTAAAGGTCGGAGGTTCGAATCCTTCCTCCGCAACAAAGAAAGAGGTCCGGTTGGACCTCTTTTCTTTATTACGGAGGAAGGGTTCGAACCCCATTCCTTTTTTTAGTTCGCTAACGCGAACGGGCGGCCTACCCGGCCGCTCTCGCTCGCATACTCGCTTCGCCCCAATACGCTTGAACCTGCGTAATCAGGCTTGGAAGTTATCTGCTGTCAATACCAGCATTGAAGTGGCTTCCTCAGCTGGAGCCTGCTCTGCCTGTGGCTTGACCTTCTTTTCGTGATGCCACTTGGGATTCTCGTTGGTCCACTTGTATATCCAGTTCTGGGAGTAGCAGAGCCAGAACACCAAGCCAAGTCCTATGAGCCAGTAGATGAGTTTCTTCCACCATGGGGTCTTATCGGCAAATGGATCGGGCTCTGCCTTGACAGGAGTCTTACCCACTTCAGTAAGTGTAGCACCGAATGTGATATTCACCTTGACGGCAGCGTTGATTGCCCATCCGTTGGCATTGAGCAGCGGAGACAGGTTACGCTTACGCAGCTTGAGCCAAGCCAGGAGCATTGAAGGTCCCGATATTATCAGCAAGACCACGGCAATCAGCACCAGCCACTGCCACCAGACAAATCCTGAAAGACTCTTGGCAACAGAAGCCAAAGCAGCACCTATAGCAGCAAAAGCCAAACCTATTGCAGCAAAGATACCTGCAAACTTGGCTATATCAAACGGCGGTTTCTTTTCGGCGCTTCCTGCAGCTGCGCCATCAACCTTGGTCGTCATATCTGCCATAACCTTGTTGTCCTTCTCGGCAGCCTTCTTCTCAATTGTTGTCTCCACGTAACGGGCCACCTTACGGTAAGGAGTCCAGAAAGCCTGACGTATGCTGATGGGATTCTCAACGATCTTGAACACTGTAGCATCCCACTCTACGCCTGCACGGTCATAGAACAGACCATGTTTGCCTTCACGGAGGTCAGAGACATCTCCATTGGTCATTACAGCTGCAATGATCATCTTGTCACCGTTTATCTTATTGACGCAGTTGCAGTAAAGGATAAACATTCCGCTCAGGCTTGTAGCGGTTCCGTGCGGTCCCATATCGGGCACCTTGATACAGAGCTCGCAGCAGCGCTCATCGATATAGAGCTCACCAGCCTGGAATATAGCCTTGTATTCAGGATCATAGAAATCACGGAATGAGACAAAATTGCAGAGGAATGTATAGAAATCCCTATACAGATGCAACAGCTTGGAGACCTCATCGATAGAGAGAGACTCGGACTCAAGAGCCTTGTCATCATCAATCAGCTTAAGCAGGTCTGCCTTACGGTCTGCCTTGATAATGGCATTTACCTCATCCAGTCCCAGTGCCTCAACCTCGGCGCCGGCCTTCTGTCCCAGCCAGGCCTCATAGGGTGCCAGCTTAGCGACAAATGCATTCCACTGCTCCTCCGAAATCTCTGATGCGCCATTGAACTCCTTCTCCAGGGCCAGTTTGTTCAGCTTGTCAAATGTAGCCTGCCAAACCGGATTGATACGACCGTCTATCGGGAGCATCTTGCAGTCCGATACACGAGCCAGAGGATAAGTCGAGATCTCATCTGCACAGGTTGAAAGGTCCTTGTCGCTGATAGTCTCAATACGTGTTACCGAAACATCCAGAGCGTTAGTGCTGCCGGCATGGAACATAGCCAGCTTGCAACGCATAAAGTAGTCTGCCACCTTGGCCTTGATGGTCTGTACGATATCATAGACGGCAGCAGTGTCATCGCCAAACGGAAGGATTGCATCCTTACCGTCGGCAGCAGCCTTTCTCCATGCTGAGTAGGCGGCAAGAGCGCCGTAGAATTTATCAAGCAAATCGGCGTCAACGCCCTGCAGGCCGCTGCGGTCAGTCTTTCCTCCAACCGATGCAACGCACTCGGCAATGGTCTTCTTAAGGGCCTCATCATCTGTAGACTGCTCTGTGATAATACCGTCACCGTTAAGAGCTGTCTTGGCAAAGATAGCCACGCTGTCATCGGCATCAGCAACCGATATGCTATCCTTCTCAAGGCCAAGATTCTTAAGAATCTGCTTGGCCGATGCCAAGAGTCTTGCGCCATCAGGATTATCGGTATTGAATGCCGAGAACGGAAGCGTATCCTCCTTCTTCAGCAGCATATCGGGATCCTTCAGGATAGAGGTAAGCCACTCTGCAGCCTTTACCACTTCATTGACATGGATACGGCCGTCATTGTCACAGTCCAGCATCTTAAGTGTCTTGGCATCGAACTCAAGACCTACCACGGGCGAACTCAGTACCGTCCAGAGTTTCTGGTCCAGTTCTCCTAAATGCCTGATATCCTCACCGCTTTTAATGTTTACACGATTCTTTCCACCTATCGTGGAAAAACTCCATTCATAATTGCTCATACGCTATAGTTTTGTCCTTTAAGAAATCAGTTAATAATTACACTCTCATCTGATGATCACTTTACGTCCGTTTATGATATTTATCCCCTTTTGGGGCGCATCCAATCTACGTCCAAGAAGATCATATATGACATCTTCCTTTGCTTCATCTACCGGGACAACCGTACTGGATACAGCCCCTTGCGCCAGAAGCAACGGAAGCATTATCTCCCCGTAACGCTTGCCCAGAGTCCTGTATCCTTCGGACGAAAAATGGTATTCATCGTAGTTGGTAAGTCCTTCGGACGAAGCCACATAGGCTATATCCTTTCCGGATTTGTATTTGAAATAATCCGGAAGCAGATCAACAAATTCCCTTGCTCCTGACGCCGGTGCAGGCTGATTACCCACCATGCGCAACGGTTCGCCGGCGATAAAAGGAACCGAATCGGAAGAAAGGTCCAGGTCCGCAATCAGATTCTCATAAAGTGCGTAAACGTCACGCAGCCACGATGACCCGTTAGCTCCCGATTCACCCTGATGGAATATGATACCTTTTATAACTCCGGATTTCTGTGCTATCCTGGCCATTTCCAGCAGTTTGCCATAAGGATAATTATCATAATGTGCTGCAGCCTGCTTTACCCACGAACCGGTGCCGGACGCATTTATGTAATCGGATGCTACAGTACTGTTCTTGCTGAATGCCTCAATCTGGCAACCGTCAACAGCAACGACCACAACTCCAACCTTATACCTCTCATCCAACCCTTTTACCAGATAGCGGCCGAAATAATCAGTGACACCCAATTGTGTATCGGGTCTTACGATCGGAGGTTTTGCAGTTGCCCATGTTCCCACCTTGGATGGGTTGCTGTCCACAACAACCATCTTCTTGTATCTTGCCCAATCGGCATCAGTAAAGTTCTCATCGGACCTTGTATCTTGTGTTCCGATGGGGGCTTTTCCCTGCATGTTGGACTGACCGATTCCAAGGAAAATAAAGAAATCAGGGTCCGGTTCCTGCGCCATGGCACCACCAGATATCATACTCTGACCTGTCAGCATTAACACGACAGAAAATAAAACATTAAAACACAATCTTTTCATACAGGCAAATATAGTCATTTTAGAAAAAGTACAAAAGGGGACGGTTTTTATTTATACCGTCCCCTTTTATTATGACCGCTTTTATATCACATGTTTGGATCCCAAACGGCACGGATATGTCGGGCGTACTCACCGCCCTTATCGGTCACCAGTTCCATGTGTCCGAAACTTACGTATCCGTCATTAGTTTTATCTGCAATTACATCATAAGCCACGGGATAACCGTTTTCGAACGTACTAGTCCAAAAACCGCCTATATAGAAAACAAATGGCACTTGGGGACCAATAAAAGTACTGTCTCTATACAAACGCAAGCCACTACCGACACGACGATTACTGTTAAATTCATGTCCAACTCCCCAAGTCACGCAATAGGTACTGTCTATCAGTTCCTGAACCTCTTCCTTGGTGGGCATTCTCCATTTACCACCCAGAAGCTTGTGAGCTGCATCATATTCAGTACCCTTGATGTCATCAGCCAGGAAAGTATATGTATTGCTTTCCTGATCCCAATACTCATACGCATTCTTATTTGGAGCAACATTCCTTAATCCTTGGAACATACGCAATGAGCCCCAATGGAAATATTGCCATCCCGGCCAATATTCTCTATCATCGGCCAGAGCATCTGTACCACTTTCACCGACATCACACAATGCCCATTTAAGTCCGCTGGGTAGATTCAAATCAACTGCAAGCTCATCGGATGTCCTGGCTGAGAAAGACGTTTCGGGTCCATATCGGTAAGAGTAACCGCCATCAAGGTTCTTATATTCAACATATAAACGGCAATAAAAACTGCCGTCGGGTTTTACTCCGTATCCTCTGGTAGAATAAGTATCAGAATATTCATCATAATGGCCATAAAATGGGGTCAGAGTGGATTCGGAACCTGCCTCCGCACCAGATTTGGCAGAAACCAGCAAGCCTATCGTGCAACTTGATGCATCAAGTTCATCCATCTTTACTTCTTTATATGAAACCTGTACAAAAGTAAACGACGGGATGACTCCTGCAAGCGGTTTGAAAACCGGATTGAAACTGCCGGTAGTAAAACTGGATAAACTGCTTATCTTACGTGACTTGCCATCCTGACTCTTGAAACAGATGCAGAAGTTGTACTCTGTTTCAGGAACAAGGTTCTTTATTATACCCACATACTCTCCACCGCGCATAGATCCAGAGGTTAATATTTCACAATCCGGATTGTCATTACCGTCAAGCCAGGATTTGAAAATTGATGTAGCATCGGCCGATTTGACACAATAAAGGACAAGTTTTTCTCCAAGTGCCAGATCAACCTTTGATAATCCGTCAAAAGTACCTACAACAGTAGCAGTTAATGCTGTGGCCTTCACACTCAACAACTGAACTTCGTCCGAAGTCTCAATTTCGGGTTCAACCGGTTTATCATCGCCACAGGCAACCAGCAGAAATGCAAGGTTTGAAACAAAAAACAAACGAGTCAATAACTTGATATTCATAAGCATTAAAAATTGATCAAACACACAAATATATGTAAACTCTAATACAAAAAAAATAATAATCAAAAAAACAATGCGAAGGGGTCGTTTGACTCAAAGGGGTCGGACGCAAAGGGGTCGTTTCTTTCAGTCGCTTCGCTTGACGCAAAGGGGTCGTTTAATAATGCGTCAGTTTTTTAGATTGTGAGTTGCCTCCGCTGGAGATGGGGTTTCGGGACCGACGTTCCGAGGCTACTCCGGGGTTCTCCGGACCCTAAACGGCGAACGCCTCCCTTTTAATTCCCTGCGGGACTTAACGGTCGTTGAACGAAGCGATGTTCTTAACGGCCTCTCCAGGGCCTTCGCTCACGCCACTCCACTGACGCTCCCTAATACCGTACTCCTGCTGTAATATGCAAGATGCAAGTGCTCATTTTTTCGTAAAATTAAATGCTCAGTTTAATCAGGTTGTTTTACTGCTCACTTGCCCAGTTTCTTTTTCTTGTTTAAATATTGTTTTCCTGTTCTCCATTCGGTAACTGTTTCCAGATAGCTTGACCACTTCACATTTGTATAACAGACGGTCAAGCAAAGCACTTGCCAGTACTTCATCATCCAGTGTTTCTGCCCATTCCGTAGGTGATTTATTGGTTGTTATTATGATTGACACCTTCTCGTGTAGAGTGTTTATAAGGTTAAAGAAAGCAGCTGAGTCTTCTTTCTTTACAGGAAAGAGCATTATATCATCTATGGCCAGCAGATTTGCATTCAGTATCTTCCTGTAAGTCTGCAGAGCGGCAGCTGATATATCTTTTGTCCTCAGACACGTTATCACCTCTTCCATGGTAAACATATATGCTTTCTTGCCCACCTTTATGGCTTCATAGATGAGTCCTGCAGCAATATATGTCTTGCCTGTTCCGGATGGTCCCATCAGGATCAGATTAAAGGCTTGTTCCATCCACGCCAGCTGTCTGAGCTCTTTGATCTGGCGCTCGGATAATCCGGATACAAAATTATAGTCATACTCATCCAGGTCATGTTTGGGAGGTATTCTGGACATCTTCACTCTTAGTTCTCTTGTATGCGACTCACGCAGTTCTGCCTCCATCCTCAGAGAGTTTGCAAGGAAGTCCATATATGTAGGTTTCTCTTCCTGCGCTTTAATGATCATACTGTTGAGCTTCTGTTGGATATAGCACAGATTCAGTCTCACACAGTATTCCTTTATTTCTTCTGCTCGTGTCATGTAAAATATACGTTATAATGATTAATGTCCGCCTTATCAGGCCGCTCCGTAGCCACTTTAGGCAGATGGTCCTTATATGATTTGGTGGCATCTCTTGGAGAGATTCTCTTACCTATGCGTCCGCATAACGCTATAAAGTCTTTTGCGTTGCACATACCCCTGTCAAGACTTAGCTCTAAGGCGCGGTGTAGTGTGTCCAGCCCGTAATATTGGATCTCTTTGTTGAGCAATCTGAGGGCAGACATGTAATAGCGGGGCTTATTATCACGTACCTTTACCAGCCATGTCACGGCCAGTTCGTCGTGCTTGCAGTATTCCAGTATCTTTGTCTCATACTGGTTCTGTGATACATGGGTGATTACCCTGTGTGAGGGATCTTTAATATACAGTCCTTTTTCTGAAGACTCTTTATGATGTGCTATCTGTTTGCCCGTTTCCATGTCATACATGTCAAGATACCCATCTCTTATATCCACCCACACATTGCCGGTACTGCTTTTATACGTTCCGGATGGGAGACTGTAAATGTTGCCGCGATAGCTTATGGTATTGGTCTTATGCACCTTGTACATTTTCATTCCACGCTCCGGCATCATTGGCGTGCCATGATAAGGCAACAGATACTGTCTCTCCTCCTTAAACACTTCATCTGGTATTTTATGGGTGCCATGATGAAGGAGTCCGTTGGCTGTCCGTGACAGCCAACGGACCCCTTCTTCGTTCAATTGCTCGATGCTCACAAAAGTCCTGCCGCGCAGGAAATTGTATTTAACATACTTGACCACGTTCTCCACCTTGCCTTTTGACTCAGGGTCACTTTTCCTGCAAAAGATGCATTCAAAATGCTCTGCCTGGACAAACGCCTGGAAGGTCTTTGTCATTATGTAATAACCCAGATTCTCATCCTTAAGAAGGACGGCGTCCTGGTCATAAATAATCTTCTTGGGCTTGCCTCCATAGTACTCAAATGCCTTCTCATGAGCATATGCAGCCATTTCTGCTGTGAATGGAGTGCGATTGAAGTATACGTACTTCTTGCGACTGCGACACAGAACCATGACAAAAAAATATACTTTTACGCGACGGCCGTCTTCATATCTCATCCACATCTCTCCAAAATCAGCCTGGGCATACTCTCCATAAGCAGTCTCTTCAACTGGCCAATATTCTCTAGTATGTGACCTGCCTGGTTTGGGGATGTTGTATCTGCTCCTGACATACTCAACAAAATTGTACACCGTCTTCTCACTCACGTGAGGAAAATCCGCATATTTATCTCTTAGCCAGTCATATATCTGGCTGGCGGATAAATCATTGTGCGATTCCAGACTGCTACGTACAAAACTCTCATAAGGGTCGAGTTTATGAGCGTACATGCGTATGTAAGCATCGCAGTTTTCAAATTCTTCCAGTGTCATGGACAGGTACTTGCGTACTGTCCGCCTGTTCAGGCCTAAATCCCGTGATATCTGACTTTTCGATAGGCCCTTGTCAAATAATTCTCTACATTTGTACCACATAACGAGTTTCTTTTGCGGACTCGTGAGTTCGTAAGCATCCATATCTGTTTGTATTTTTGATCATTTACAAAGATATGGGTGCTTCATTTTACCCTCTTAAAACTGGGCATTTAACTTTACGAAAATCTGAGCACGCAAAATTACCGATTACACCTGCTCCTGCAAACAGCAGCCTTATCACACATGGGAGCAATAATGACGCAAAACGAAACGACCCCTTTGCGTCAACCCCTTTGCGTCACGCAGGTACAGCGTATTGGAGCGAGCGAATGCCTGGAGCGAGACCGCGGTCCCGGAGGGCCGCCAAGCGGAATGAAATGGAGCGCATTTGCGTAGCAAATTAAAAAAAGGTCCGGGTTTCTAACCGGGTCTAAAAAAAAGAAAGGCCGCCGTATGGGCGACCTTTCTTTTTTTTAGGCTCGATTAGAAACCACCGAAGCCGCCAAACTGTGACATATCGAACTCCTCAACCTTAACACCGGCGGGAACCTCGAACATTGAAGCGGGAACTTCCTTCTCCTCGAACTTCTTGCAAGTTGCACCGAATGTGCCGAAGTCTGAGCTCATCTCGTTCTTGAGCTGGATGCCTTTGTAGATCCATACAGTCTGCTCCTGCGGGCCCTGGAAACCTTCGGTAGTCATTGAGTACTTGGTGCACTCCTTACCGGCGATTGTCTCCTTACCGAGTTCCTTAATGTTGTTATCCTTCTTTACCTGATCGGTAAGATTGTTCCAGTTGATCTGGGCACGGCCACCGCCGAAACCACCCATCGGACCACCAGCGGGGAACTTGGTAGCAGTCTTAGCCTCATCGTTGATACGGATGGTAGCACCGTCCTTATCTGTAATGGTGCGGGTCTTGCCTTCCTGGCCCATACCCATCATACCACCACCTTCCTGAACCTGAGCGGTCTTAAGGCCGTAGTTATCAAAATAATACTCAGTGATCATCTCATTGTCACCGAAAGCCATAGACATTGTGTAAACACCTGACTTAACTCCGTAAGGAGCATTGGCCGGAGCCTGAGCGTTGGCCAGAGAAACTACTGCCATAAGGGCAGCTGCCAAAAACATCTTTTTCATTTCTGTTTTGTTTTAAGTTATTAATTAGTAAAAGGTGAATTGTCAAAACAAATTCATACAACTATCATATAAACGGTAAAAATAAAAGTTAAAAAGGAAAAGAACTTTTTTTTTTAAAAATTTTCAAACAGATACCAATATCAATCCAAATCCACCTCCACCTCTTCCAAATCCTCATCGGAATCATCATCCGGAATCTCATCAAAATCAAATTCAAAATCAGCACCGGCTGCAACCAACTCACTATGCAGTTCGGCGGCATCCTTTGAGCGATGTACAATATGCTCGGTTCTCCAGGTAGAATCAAGCTTGTTACTTTCACTGTTCAGTTCCTTCCAAAGCACATCCTTGAGTTGCTGCAGTCCCAGTCCGCTCACTCCCGATATAAAAACGTGTGGGACATCAGCAGGAAGGTTAGGTTCAAGCAAACCCATCAGCTCCTCATCAATCAGATCACACTTGGTTATGGCCAAGACACGCTCCTTGTCTAGCATATCGGGATTAAACTGCGCCAGTTCATTGAGCAGGATATCATATTCACGTTTGATATCATCCGTATCACCGGGGACCATGAACAGCAACAGTGAGTTACGCTCTATATGACGCAGGAATCTGAGTCCCAGTCCCTTTCCCTCACTGGCCCCCTCGATGATGCCCGGAATATCGGCCATGACGAATGATTTTCCGTCACGGTATGACACGATTCCGAGATTGGGTTCAAGAGTAGTAAAAGGATAGTTGGCAATCTTAGGCTTAGCCGCTGAAATCCCACGTCGGCCAGCAACTTGAGTTCCAGCACCACCATCCGTTCCTGAGCAGGTTCACCAGGTTGCGCAAAACGGGGTGCCTGCCGCGTGGCAGTACGGAAATGCCAGTTACCCAAACCGCCACGGCCACCTTTGAGCAGGACCTCTTCCTGACCGTCATCAGTTATATCACACAGATACTCTCCTGTCTCTGCATCGTATGCCACTGTGCCGCATGGAACCTCTATGACAACATCCTTACCATCCTTGCCGAAACACTTGTTGCTGCCACCGTTCCCGCCATTCTCAGCGAACGCGTGTCTTTCATAACGCAGGTGAAGCAATGTCCAATAGTTCCGGTTTCCCCTGAGTATCACACTGCCTCCTTTGCCGCCGTCGCCGCCGTCTGGACCACCGTTGGGTATATACTTGTCATGCCGCAGATGAGCGGAGCCTCTCCCGCCTTTTCCTGACCTGCAGAAAATCTTTACGTAATCTACAAAATTCGATTCTGCCATATATTAAAATAAGGTGGGGTCAGATTGACTCCACCTTCTCAATTATTTCCTTTATCATCAGGTCCTTGTCGCCCTTGAAAGTAAACTCAGACAGGACTCCCTCCTTCTTGAACCATTCAATAAGGGGATGAGTCTGGGTATAGTAGACGTTGAAACGTTTCTTGATTGTTTCCTCGTTGTCATCGGAACGGCCTTCTATCTTGGCACGGTTCAGCAGCCTCTCCATCAGGATATTCTCGCTGACTATAAGGTTAAGTGTTACAGTTATTCTTTCGCCACGCGCTTTCAACATGTCCTTAAGGGCTTTGGCCTGGACTATTGTGCGCGGGAATCCGTCAAATATCACTCCCGGACCGTCAAGCATCGTGTCATAGACGCTTGCCAGCATATCAATTATAAGGTCATCAGGGATAAGTTGTCCTTTTTCTATAAATCCTTCGGCAATCTTGCCAAGCTCAGTTCCGGCTTTTATCTCTGCACGAAGTACATCTCCCGTTGATATGTGATTGTAACCGAATTTTTCTACCAGGGCAGCACTATAAGTCCCCTTTCCTGAGCCCGGGGCTCCAAATATCACTATGTTGTCCATCGCAAACTGTATTATTTCAATATCTTATAAATATCACGTAAATTCCTGCCGAAACCGTCATAATCCAAACCGTATCCTACGATAAAACCGTTTGGAATATTCATAGCCAGATATTTGAGATTAATATCAACCTTAAGTTTATCGGGTTTGCAGAGCAGGGCGCAAACTGCTACCGATGCGGCATTCTTATCAGAAAGAGAACCCAGAATATCGCGCATGGTATAACCGGTATCCACTATGTCCTCAACGATAATCACATGACGGCCTTCAACCGAATCCTGAAGTCCCATCAGTTCTTTAACATTACCTGTGGTGTCTGTTCCCTGATATGAAGCCAGTTTTACGAATGAGACGTTGCAGGGTATGGTCACATTCTTAAGCAGGTCTGAAGCAAACATGAAAGAACCGTTCAGAATGCAAAGAAAAAGAGGTTCCTTGCCTTCATAATCACGGTTTATCTCAGATGCCACTCTCCTGATTTCTTTCTGAATTTCCTCTTCCCTAAGAAACGGAACGAATAATTTGTCCTTTACCTGAATGGTTTCCATATGCAATTTATTAATTATGCGAAGATACTAAAAACAGAGCAATCCACCCTATTTTACAACTCACTCTCACCAGAAAGGCCTTTTTTTAACAAAATAAGCGTACATTTGCCATGTACAATTGCCAAATGACGGACCAAGCATACATAGAAGAGACCAGACGGATGCTTGAAAGCCTGCTTCCCGCAGAGCGCATCCGGACCGTGGATCAGGACTATATCAGAGGCCTGCTAAAAAGACGTAACCCCAGGGCACATAAAGGTTGTTTCGGACATGCACTGCTATATGCGGGCAGTCATGGCATGGCTGGCGCGGCCGTGCTGTCGGCAAGAGCCTGTCTGCGTTCCGGAGTAGGACTGCTTACTGTATGCACCCCACCCGTAAACAATGACATAATCCAGATTTCTGTACCTGAGGCTATGGTTTTACAGACCGATGAGATGTATGCCTATTCGGACTTGAGCCGTTATTCAGCAGTCGGCGCCGGTCCGGGATTGGGAAAAGGAGAGTCACAGACTGCGATTCTGGACAAACTGCTTAAGAGCATCTCCTGCCCTATGGTTCTGGATGCAGACGCCCTGAACATAATCTCACAGAACTGTCACATGCTTGACTACATACCGTCAGGTTCTGTCATAACGCCTCACCCCGGCGAGTTGGCCAGGCTGACAGAAAAGACCGATGACTTCGCCCGAATGACATCGAATGCCATTGGGCTGGCGTGTAGAAAAGGCCTTACTCTGGTAGTTAAGGGAGCACCGACAGTAACAGTACTGCCTGACCGTAAGGCATACATAAACACGACAGGCAATGCAGGAATGGCCACCGGCGGATCGGGCGATGTACTGACCGGTATAGTCCTGGCTTTGCTTGCACAGGGATACAGTGCAGAAGATTCAGCAATAATTGCCGTATATTTGCACGGACTGGCAGGCGACATGGCCGCAGCCTCACTGAGCCAGACAGCCATGACATCGGCCGATATAATATCATACCTCCCCAAGGTATGGCTCAATATTGAAAAAGTATGAATATGAATATCATCAAATCAACCCTTCTGACGGGATTGGCCATATGCTTCATGCCTGTGGCGGCGCAGGGCACATCTGCACCTTACTCTCCCGGAATAACTCAGGATGCCGTCTCATATTGGCTGCCCAAGACTAAACTTACCGTAACTGTGACCACACGCAAGAGCACATTCAAGCCAGGTGAATTCTCA
>CADCLI010000032.1 GCA_902802285.1 uncultured Bacteroidales bacterium | reverse complement strand
GGATATCCTTGCCGCGACTGTCCAGACTTGCTCTGAAGTCACCGTCACCCAGTTTGGCTATCTGTGACGGAACAGTCAGTCCGAATGCTCCGAACTGGCTTCCAATCCATGCCGGCATACCATCCCTGAACGAACCTTGAACTTTTGCATTACGGAATCCTTTCAGGTTCAGGTTACTGTCCATCAGTATCGTTCCGCTCATATCCATATCAAGAATGTGGTCGGGAGTACGAACGGATAGGGTATTCAGGACGATTGATTCAGAATGTGCAGAGTTGGCATTGAGTGATATGTCCAATGGGTCGGTCATATGTGCCATCTGGGGCAGGAACGCCTTGAAATCGTTTCCTGTTACTGTCGCTTTGAGGTCTGTCTCAATCTTGGGCAATCCTTTAGGCCGTTCTCCAAGACCGATTGCTGCGGTAAGTGTGGAGGCTTCCAACCGGCTGCCGGGAGTGGATATACTCAGCCCTGTCAGTCTGGTGAAATCATCACTTACGGTCACGGTACCCTTTGCCTTGGACAGCCTGAAGCCGGATTGTTCGGTGAATGCGAATTTTCTGATAATGAATGAAACGGAATCCGAACTTAAGGACTTGAGTGAAACGTTGGCCGTTAGGCTGCTGACACCGATATGATCGGGATTGAACAGACTGTCGGTTTGTGCTGCACTCAGAATGTCATATTTTACGGAACCGTTGCGTATAAGTATGGAATTGGCCCTGAATGACATCGGTTTGCCGTTACCGGAACCGGCTGTCAGGAATGCATAGTTCGGTTCTGATTCCGGACTGTCTGCGTAAAGCCTGACACTGGGGCTGTTGACTCTGATGCTGGTGATGCTGAGCTTGTTTTTCAGTAATTGCAGCGGCTTAAGACGAATGGATAATGATGCTATATGCGCAAGAGTATCATGCGAAAGGTCATAGATGGTAAGGTCATCAATGGATAAGCCAAAAGGGTAGGTCAGCTGAACCCTTCCCGCCGAAACATCAGTTCCAAGCGCGGCTTGGGCAATCTTCACTACATGAGATGCCGCGTCCTCCTGGATCTTCCGGTTGTTTAACAGCAGATGGCCACTTATGAATAGGGCTACCAGTACGGCGAGAATGATATGTAAAACCTTTCCTGCTTTCATCAAGGCAAAAATAGGACATAAAAAAATAAAATGTATATCAAATTGCACTAAGTTTTCCACAATTTTCTGTATTACAATCCATTGTTGAGAGGCTATATACATTTTTTTGCCCATTTTACCGATGGAATGGGCAATTTATCCCTCTTGTTGAAAACTGTCTTTTCTTTTTTTCACTTTGAGTTTATTTTTACTCCTTTTATTTAGTAATTTTGCGCCCGAAAATTTGAATAATATTAAACTATATATTTAACTAACAACAAAATGGCAGAAATCATTCGTTTACGAAAAGGTCTGGACATCAAGTTGCTGGGCGCTCCCGTCAAGGAGTTGACAGAGGTTGGTCTCGCGGAGTCATACGCGTTATGCCCCGATGACTTTACCGGAGTCACTCCCAAGCCGGTCGTCAAGGAACAGCAGACCGTCAAGGCCGGTGAGGCTCTGTTCATTGACAAGAACCACCCTGAGGTGAAATTCGTTTCGCCTGTAAGCGGTGAGGTCGTGGCAGTGAACCGTGGCGCACGCCGCAAGGTCATGAGTATCGTGGTCAAGCCCGATGCCAGGCAGACCTATGTAGAGTTCGGCACCAAGAGCGTACAGTCGCTCTCAGGTGAGGAGGTAAAGGCCACTCTCCTGGAGTCAGGTCTTTTTTCATTCTTCCGTCAGCGTCCATACGACGTGATCGCTAACCCCGCCGATGCTCCCCGCGGCATATTCGTTTCGGCATTTGATTCCAAACCGCTTGCTCCTGACTTTGAGTTCGTACTCCAGGGCAACGAGTTGGACTTCCGCACAGGTCTGAGCGCAATTGCCAAGATTGCTCCCACAACCCTGAGCATCAGTGCCAACCAGACAGCCGAGACTCTTACCGATGCCAAGAACGTTGACCTGTATGCATTCAAGGGTGCACATCCCGCAGGTAACGTAGGTGTACAGATCAACCACATCAAGCCCGTCAACAAGGGTGAGGTGGTTTGGACAATTGATCCCGAGGCAGTCATATTCATCGGCCGTCTGTTCAACAAGGGCGTTGTGGATATGACACGCGTCATTGCAGTGGCAGGCGAGGAGATAGTCAATCCCCAGTACCTCAAGGTCATTGCAGGTGCCAAGATATCATCAATCGTTGACGGCCGTCTGAACAAGACCGAGCACATCCGCATAATCAACGGTAACGTGCTGACCGGTGTAAAGTGCACCAAGGACGATTACCTGGGCGCATTCGCCAACATGGTAACCGTTATCCCCGAGGGAGACGACGTAAACGAGTTCATGGGCTGGATAGCTCCCCGTTTCAAGCAGTTCAGCGTAAGCCGCACATTCTTCAGCTGGCTTTGCTGCAAGAAGCCTTTCAGCATCGATGCACGCATCAAGGGCGGTGAGCGCCACATGATCATGTCAAACGAGTACGATAAGGTGTTCCCCATGGATATCTATCCCGAGTACCTTATCAAGGCTATCATAACAGGCAATATCGACAAGATGGAGGCATACGGTATCTACGAAGTCGCCCCCGAGGATTTTGCACTGTGCGAGTTTGTAGATTCATCTAAACTTGAGCTTCAGCGTATAGTACGTGAGGGCTTGAATAACCTGCGTGCCGAAATGGCCTAAACCCCAAGGAAGTCATGAGTTTAAGAAATTACATAGACAAGATCAAACCGAATTTTGAGGAGGGTGGCAAACTGCACGCTTTCCGCTCGGTTTTTGAAGGTTTCGAGACCTTCCTTTATGTTCCCAACGACACTGCAAAGAACGGTGTGAACATCCACGACTCATTCGACAGCAAGCGAATGATGATCATGGTTGTGATTGCCCTGGTTCCCGCACTGCTGTTCGGTATGTACAATGTAGGCTATCAGCATTTTGCTCTGGCCGGTCTGCTTCAGCAGGCTACATTCTGGAATAAGTTCTGGTTCGGCTTCCTGGCCGTTCTGCCCAGACTGATCGTTTCATACGTAGTAGGTCTTACAATAGAGTTCATCGTGGCTCAGTGGAAACACGAGGAGATTCAGGAGGGTTACCTGGTTTCAGGTTTCATCATTCCCCTGATTATCCCCGCAACCACACCTCTGTGGATTCTTGCCGTAGCCGTTGCCTTCTCTGTAATCTTTGCAAAGGAGATATTCGGCGGTACAGGTATGAACTTCCTGAACGTTGCCCTGATTACCCGCGCATTCATATTTTTTGCCTATCCATCGGTAATTACCGGTGAGACCGTCTGGGTGGTTGACCACGCAATCTGCGGTCTGGGTGCCGATATTGACGGTATGACAGCCGCTACCGCTCTGGGTACAGCCGCTACAACCGCTGCCGCTCCTGCATTTGATATGAATATGGTCTGGGGCTTCATCCCCGGCTCGGTGGGTGAGACCAGCGTGATTGCAATCGCCCTGGGTGCCCTGCTTCTGCTCTATACCGGAATCGCCAGCTGGAAGACAATGCTTTCAGTTTTCGTGGGCGGTATCCTTATGGCTCTGGTATATAACCAGTGGGGTCCCGACAACGCAATGGCTCAGATGCCCTGGTACGAGCATATCTGCCTGGGCGGTTTCTGCTTCGGTGCCGTATTTATGGCAACTGATCCTGTAACATCGGCCCGCACAGAGGTAGGTAAGTGGATATATGGCCTGCTCATCGGTATGATGGCTATCACAATCCGCGTCATGAACCCCGGTTACCCCGAGGGTATGATGCTGGCCATCCTGCTCATGAACTGCTTCGCTCCGCTTATTGACTACTGCGTAGTACAGCGTAACGTGAACAAACGTCTTAACAGAATAAACAAATAAGGATTATGGCTACGAAAAAATTCAAATGTAAGGTTTGTGGCTATGTCCACGAAGGAGACAAGGCTCCGGAGAAGTGCCCCATGTGTCAGGCACCTCAGAGTGAGTTCGAGGAGATTGTTGAGGCCGGCGCAGAGGCTGCCGCTCCCGCAAAGAAGGGACTCAACACAAACAGCAACGTATATACTATAGTCTATGCTGCCGTAATGGTTATCATAGTGGCTTTCCTCCTGGTGTTTGTATCACAGACACTTAAGGAGCGTCAGACCGCCAACATAATCAACGATACCAAGCAGCAGATACTCTCAGCCCTGAATCTGCGTGACCTGCCCGATGTGGCCGGCACATATGATGAGGTTATCAAGGCCGATGCCCTGATGCAGCCGGATGGCAAGATGGCTGAGTATGACGGTGATTTCAATACCTCTTATAAGAGTGAGTTCGACAAGGGTAACCTGCACATCTTTGTGGCCGAGGTTAACGGCGAGCGCAAGTTTGTCATCCCTATGAACGGACTTGGCCTGTGGGGAACCATCTGGGGTTACATTGCCCTGAATGAGGACCGCAACACCGTTTACGGCGTTTATTTCTCACACTCATCCGAGACTCCGGGTCTGGGCGGTGAGATAGCCGGAACCAAGTTCCAGGACCGTTTCCCCGGCAAGCTGGTGGTTAACGGTGAGGAGGTTGGTCTCAAGGTAGTCAAGTACGGCAAGGCCGACAAGGGCTCACAGTTTGAGGTTGACGGTGTGACAGGTGCTACCATCACATCGACCGGTGTGAATACAATGATTAATAAGGTGCTGTCAGCATACATCCCGTTCCTGACCAAGCAGTGCTGCAAGGAAGGCGGCTGCGAGGAGGGTGCCGATGAGTGCTGCGATGAAAACTCTAACGACTGATAGGATTATGGCAAACAAGAATAATGAGGCTTTCAAACAGCCGTTGTGGGTCAACAACCCTGTATTGGTTCAGATTCTGGGTATCTGTTCGGCTCTGGCCGTAACGGCTCAGCTCAAACCTGCCATCGTGATGGGCCTTTCAGTGACCATCATCGTGGCTATGTCAAACGTTATCATATCGCTCCTGCGCAATACAATCCCTAACCGTATCCGCATCATCATCCAGCTTGTGGTTGTGGCCGCACTGGTAACTGTGGTAAGTGAGATACTCAAGGCCTTTGCATACGATGTGAGCGTCCAGCTGTCCGTCTATATCGGACTTATCATTACCAACTGTATCCTTATGGGTCGTTTAGAGGCATTTGCCATGCAGAACGGTCCCTGGGCATCGTTCCTGGACGGTATAGGTAACGGTCTGGGTTATGCTGCCATACTGGTTGTGGTTGCTTTTGTACGTGAACTCTTCGGTAGCGGAACATTGTTCGGTTTCCAGGTTATACCGCAGGCCTGCTATGAGGCCGGATATCTGAACAACGGTCTTATGATCATGCCTCCCATGGCCCTTATCCTGGTAGGCTGCATCATCTGGTTCCATCGTGCCAAGAACAAGGATTTACAGGAAAACTAATCTCAAAGCGTAAAGAACTATGGAACATTTCTTCAGTTTATTCGTAAGGTCGATATTCGTCGACAACATGATATTCGCTTTCTTCCTGGGTATGTGCTCATTCCTGGCCGTATCCAAGAACGTAAAGCCGTCTTTGGGACTTGGTGTAGCCGTAATCTTTGTTGAGCTCATTACACTTCCTGTAAACTATCTGCTTCAGACCAAGGTCCTTGAGCCCATGGGCCTGGAGTTCCTCAGTTTCATCCTTTTCATCGCTGTTATAGCCGGTATAGTCCAGCTGGTTGAGATGGTGGTTGAGAAATTCTCACCGTCACTTTACAACTCACTGGGTATATTCCTGCCGCTTATCGCCGTGAACTGCGCCATCATGGGTGCATCACTGTTCATGCAGCAGCGTATCGGAATGGATCCGGACAACACTCAGGCCATAACCTCATTCGGTGACTCAATCGCTTACGCACTGGGTTCAGGTATTGGTTGGGCTCTGGCTATCGTCTGCCTGGCTGCCATCCGCGAGAAGATGGAATACTGCGATATCCCCAAGCCTCTGAAGGGAGTGGGCATTACATTCATTACCGTGGGCCTGATGGCTATGGCTTTCATGTGTTTCTCAGGTCTGGCTATTTAAATAAGGTAATATTATGAATCTGTATTTATCAAGCATTATAGTTTTTCTGGCCGTTATATTGCTGCTGGTAGTGATCCTGCTGGTGGCCAAAAGCTACCTGGTTGCCTCAGGCAAGGTCAAGGTGACAATCAACGGCGACAAGGAACTGGAGGTGAATTCAGGCGCAAGCCTTCTGAGCACTCTGGCCGAGAACGGCGTTTATCTGCCCTCTGCCTGCGGTGGTAAGGGTTCTTGCGGACAGTGCAAATGCCAGGTCGTTGAGGGCGGCGGTGAGATCTTGGACTCTGAGAAGGGCCACTTCACTCGCAAGCAGATCAAGGACAACTGGCGTCTGGGTTGCCAGTGCAAGGTCAAGGGCGACCTGGCCATCAAGGTTCCCGAGAGCGTACTCGGAGTAAAAGAGTGGGAGTGCGAGGTTATCTCCAACAAGAACGTGGCTACCTTCATCAAGGAGTTCATTGTGCAGCTTCCTCCCGGAGAGCACATGGATTTCCTGCCTGGAAGCTACGCTCAGATCAAGATTCCCGCATACTCTATGGATTATGACAAGGATATCGATAAGGACCTCATCGGTCCCGAGTATCTGCCCGCATGGGAGAAGTTCGGTCTCTTTGGCCTTAAATCGGTCGTAAAGGAGCCTACCATCCGTGCTTACTCTATGGCCAACTATCCGGCCGAGGGTGACCGCATCATGCTGACGGTACGTATCGCTACTCCTCCGTTCAAACCCAAACCTGAGGTTGGTTTCCAGGAGGTTCCCACCGGTGTGGCTTCATCTTACATCTTCAGCCTCAAACCGGGTGACAAGGTTATCATGTCAGGCCCTTACGGTGAGTTCCATCCTATCTTTGACTCCAAGAAGGAGATGATATGGGTTGGCGGCGGTGCCGGTATGGCTCCTCTGCGTGCACAGATCATGCACATGACCAAGACCCTTAATACTCGTGACCGTGAGATGCACTACTTCTACGGAGCACGTGCCCTTAATGAGGTGTTCTATCTGGATGACTTCCTGGGTCTGGAGAAGGAGTTCCCCAACTTCCACTTCCATCTGGCTCTGGACCGTCCGGATCCCGCAGCCGATGCAGCAGGCGTCAAGTACACTCCCGGATTTGTTCACAACGTTATGTACGAGACCTATCTTAAGGACCATGAGGCCCCTGAGGATATCGAGTACTACATGTGCGGTCCCGGCCCCATGTCAAAGGCTGTTACCGGAATGCTGGACAACCTGGGCGTTGATCCCGCCTCAATCATGTACGATAACTTTGGCGGATAATTCCTCCAAACAATTGATAGTAAAAGCGGCTCTTTTTTGGGGGGCCGCTTTTCTTTTTTAAGCACCGCCGGACTATGGGGTTGGGGAGACAACGTTCCGCAGCTACTCCAGGCCTCTCCGGACCCTAAACGGCAAACTCCTCCATCTTAGCCACCTAAAGGTGTCTAATCGTCGTCAGACAAGTGCCGTTCTTAACGGGATCCTCCAAGGCCTTACGCTCACGCTGCTGCACTGATGCTCCCCAACCCCATAGTCCGGCTCCAGCAAATGGGAGCCTTTCCAAATTGCAACGGGTTTGCAACGCCTGTTTGTTGTTTTGACAATCTATCTGCATTTACATTTGTACCAGAATCATCAAAACAACGAATATGAAAAAGATAATTGTTGCGTTGTGTGTTATGCTTATAATGCAGTTGAGTCAGGGGAGCGTGATGGTTGCTCAGACTGAATCTGTCAGAACAGTAACCATTGACGGAATCATCTATACTGACAACGGGTATAATAAAACATGGTCTGTAAAATCTCTTGCCGATGGTGTTGTTAAGACACATATTGTTATACCTGACTCCATATCCGTTGACGGATTGATGAATAAGGTTTCAAGCGTTTCCACCGGTGCTTTTGACGGTAATACCGATATTGAAACGGTGCATCTTCCTGACAGCCTGCGGCTTTTGAGCGGAATGACTTTCCGTAACTGTACTAATCTCAAGCAGATAAACATTCCAGGGAATTGCGCTCTTACCGACAGAGTGTTTGAGAACTGCATATCACTTGAGGAGATTGTTATCAAGTCCGGTTTTAACCTTGTAAACGGTAGCAGATTATTTACCGGGTGTACATCGCTTAAGAGAGTAGTAATAGAAGAAGGTGATTATATCGGTCCTCATTTTTTTGACGGGTGTACATCGCTTGAAGAACTGGTCATGCCATCTTCTATGGAAGAGATTGGTCTTGAGGCTTTTGCGGGTTGCTACAACCTGAAGAAAATCAAAATCAATAATACCGGCAGCACAAATTATTTGTTTATGTCAGTAGCTGAAGGGACTTTTCCTGATATGAGTTTGTTGGAAAAGGCCGTTGCCGATGCTGCCACTCATGAAAAACTCAAGACCGGTGATATTATTCGGGGCGTGGTGCGTGATTCTGACGGTAATCCGGTCAATATGGTTTATGTCAAGGAACTTGACTCAGAGGGACGGATTATTGATCATGATCTGACTGAAAGTAATGGAAAGTTCTCTCTCCGGTTGAGTAAACCGGCAAATAGGATTGAGTTCTACAGTATGGGTTATGAGACCGTCAATCTGCCTTTAAACACGGCATATTATCTGATTGATTTGATAGAAAAGCCTGATACGGCAGTAATTGTTCCCTCCAGGAAAAAAGACTTGACTGGGTCACACCGCAGGCATGAGTATGTTGATCTGGGACTGAGTGTAAAGTGGGCTACCTGTAATATAGGCGCAAAAACACCTGATGATCCTGGTGATCTATATGCTTGGGCTGAAACAGAACAGAAGTATGTATATTCCTGGTCAAACTATAAATGGTGCAAGGGAATTGAAGATGAACTGACAAAGTATTGCACTGTAAGCAGTTCTGGTTATAATGGCTTTACTGACAATAAAACCGTTCTTGATCCGGAAGATGATGTGGCACATGTGAAATGGGGTGGCCGCTGGCGAATGCCTACTGTTGAAGAGTTTCAGGAGTTGTGCATGAACTGTACCTGGACATGGACTACTTGTAACAATGTGTATGGTTACAGAATCACAAGCAGGATACCCGGGTATGAGGACAGATATATCTTTCTCCCTACATGTGATGATTACAGCGGATTGTTTCCATTCCACGTAGGCTTTCAAGGTGAATATATGTCAAGCTCACTCAGCCCAGATTATCCATCCTCCTGTTATATCCTCATGTTCACATCCGATAAGGTAAACTGGTACGGATATGGCCGGCAGTTCAACCGTTCTGTCCGGGCCGTCTGCCCATGACACAAAAGTATCGTTTCCCTGTGTCATGTGCTGTGTCATTGCATCTGCTCCAGCAGAGTATTGCATCGGTTGCGGAGGTAGGGAGTCAGCTTGGTGGGATTGCTCTTTAGCGGGTTGGGCAGACAAATGGCTATGGATATGGCTTGTCTGCGGGTAAGTTTGTCGGCTTGACAATTAAAATAATGCCGGGCGGCGGCTTCGGCACCATAGATGCCGGGGCCCATCTCAATCACATTGAGGTAGACTTCCATTATGCGGTCCTTGCTCCAGAGAAGCTCTATCAGAACTGTCCAGTAAGCTTCACAGATCTTCCTGGCGCCGGTGCGGGAGCCGAATGTGAATACGTTCTTTGCGGTTTGTTGAGATATGGTGCTGCAACCACGGATTTTGGTCCCTTTGTTCAGGTGGTCATCACGCATCTTGCGGATTTCTTCCCAATCAAAACCGTGATGCTGATAGAACTTCTGGTCCTCGGTCAGAACTACGGCCTTGGCAAGTTGAGGTGATATCTTATCCAGGCTTACCCAAGTGTGCTGATTCTTAAATGACTCCACTTTACGGTTCTCGATGGAACGTTTAAGCATGAGCGGAGTATATTTTATGGGAACGTATCGTAACAGAAGCACCAGGGCAAAGCTGAAGGCTATAAAGAGTAGGGGCAGCCTTACTAACAGCTTGTATGTCCATTTGCGCTTCTTCATAAACGGTTGAGTCCTAATCGGCTGCAAAAATACTTATTTCTTGACACATGACACAAAAGGATCGTATCAGGAGGGCTTTTTTAGGGAAACGCAAAATGCAACAGTTTTGCAGCGCTGTTTTGTTGTTTTGACAATCTATCTGCATTTACATTTGTACCGGAATCAACAAAACAACGAATATGAAAAAGATATTAATCCTCTTATCTGTATTGCTGCTTCAGGCAGCCGCTGTTTCCGTGTTTGCTCAGGATGGATATGTTGATCTGGGCTTGAGTGTCAAATGGGCCACTTGTAATGAGGGTGCTTCTACACCTTTGGAAAAGGGTAACTCCTACCAATGGAACCCCAATAATGCCGAATGGAATGTCTTTAATGGCAAGGCTCTCATTAAAGCTGATGGTGATATTACCAAGTTACAGCAGGGTGGAGATTGGCGTACTCCTTCCGTTGAAGAAATGATAGAACTGCTCAGTTACTGTACTTGGACCCGTGTTGATAATGCCGACTCATGCGGCTTCAAGATAACAAGTAATATTGAGGGTTTCACAGACCGTTCCATCTTTTTTCCGGTTATAAAAGAGAGAATTCCTATATCTGAAGTAGTGAGCAATGGTAATGGTGGACATCGGATAGTCGTTGTGGATTCAACCTATAATTATACGGGGTATTATATGACAAACTTCATAAATAATCCCAACGTTCCTGGATATCTTGATTGTGGAGGCTATTCTGCTGCAATGCACAAGAACGGACAGTCGGGTTGGTATTCAAGCAACTATGTTATCCGTCCGGTCAAGCCGCTGGATCCTCAGACCAAGCAAAACAGGGTTCTGCCCCAAGTTGAGTTAAGAGAATCATCATCTGGTACAAGAGGTTCTAAAGATATTGATATGTCTGAATTTGAAAGCCTTGGATTGTATACAATTGATGAAATACTCAATGCAAAAATTATTGGATTGGATTTGCCATAAGCATTATTATGAAATAAGCACTTTAACTGGAGACGTATTTTCAGAATATTATTGTTTAGATAACAGAACATATTTGAAAACATTATGAGAAAGATTATCCTGATATTAGCTGTATTCAGCCTGATGACGGCGTTGCCAATGCCGGTTATGTCACAGGGAACGGGTGATCATTTGCAACCTTGCGATATTATTCTCCCTAAATTTGAGGCGGTATATACGGGAAACATACTTGAGGATCCTGAAGGTTTTAGGAACCATCTGGAGTCTATGAGAAATAACCCCAGAACGTATGACACCAAGTGCTGGTCGCCAGGGGGTGGTAACAATGCTGCGCTTGTGGCAATCGTAAAAGCATTTTATAATGCCATCGGATATAAGGATACTGAAAGGATCAGTTCCAAACTTGAAGACATCAAAAACCTGACTGGGAAATATGCATCACAGCTCCAGGATCCGTACCGCGAGTATTATCTGCTCCGTATTGACAAGAAACCGGCCAACTGGGTGTTTGATTTCTGACACAGAACAATCAGTTCCCTGTGTCACTGTGTCAATAATAAAAACTGGACTAATGAAAAAGAATAATCATCTGCTGAGCCTCTTGCTGATAATGGCCCTGACAAGCCTGAATGCCGGCGCCCAGAATCTGTTTTCACCAATTACCAGGTCTCATTATGATTTTTGGGGCAAGTATATAGACAAATATTACACCCAATCTGCCGATGTAAACCTTATCATGCCTTCTGATATGATTATATCACCATCCATCCTGGAATCATTGGTGATGTATGGGGGGATAATAAAGGTAACCTCGCAACAAGGGAAAGAGTATAGTGTAAAGTGTAGCCCGGAATTGTATAATTCTCTAAAGCTGTTGGCCAAACATACGGTTATGACATCTTCATACGCCAGCCGAAATATGGGTCTGGACGGTCAGATGTATTTCTTGTTCTATAAATCTGACGGTGCATGGTGCTGGTCACCATATGGAATGTGCAGTGACATAGTAACGGTATTCAAGGAAGTGATGAATGCTGTCAGAGACAATGACATCAAGCGTATGGAAAAACAGGTCTCAGCGGCAGATTCATTGCGCCGTCTGATCAAGACCTTTTATCCCGAACAAGGCTGGCCTGTAATAGTGTCCGTTTCAACTCCCTGGACCGAAGACAACAAACTTGCACCCATTAAACACTTAAGTCTATACTCGTCATTTGGCGGCGATATATTCAGTAACAACCTTGATGTGGTTTTTACATTCAGTGACAAGGATTTCAAGGAGGAGTATAGAAAACTGTATCTTGAAAAATATGAAAGCACCATCCGTCAGGTTGCACACAAGATTTATGCCCTGTCTGATTTTGCTGATGATGGTTATTACTTTTCATTCATTGTTGATGAAAGTGTGACCAAGCCTCAGATCAGCAAAGACCAGAAGCAATTTGAAATCAAACTTAAGGAAAGTGACCTTACTGTAGAAAAGATGTTATCATTGCTTATTGAAATTCAGGCATCAGAAATACATCTTGATTGTGGCCCCGAATTCAATCCGGAGGCTTTCCGTCTGCCCGAAGGTACAACTGTCCAGGATATTCTCCTGAAACTCCCCGGTGTTACAATAGACAGTCTCAAGAATGTTTACGTAAACGGCAAGAAAGTGACACGTTTGTGACACAGAAGTATCGTTTCCCTGTGCCAGGAGACGTATTCAGAGTTTTTTGCCGTTTAGAAGATGAACAACCTGATAAACTGCATTATGAGAAAGTTGTCTTTTCTGTTTTTGGGCGTTGTGATGATATCACAGCTTGCTCTTGCGGCCGGATATCCCCTGAATGGTTCATGGGAGCTGATGGATCCGGAGTCCTGGAATTTTAAAAATATGCAGAATAAGGCTCCTGAGGGTTTTGTCTGCGGTTATGTGGTGAATGATGCCTGGGGTAACAATTATTTCAGCATGTATGTTGTAAAGAAGGCCGATAAGTATGAACTGGTATATAAAAAGCCGGGAATTGCCAAGACAAAAGAGATTGACGCTACGCTGGCTAAAGAGCTGTTGAAGACGGTTGACGGTAATA
>CADCLI010000031.1 GCA_902802285.1 uncultured Bacteroidales bacterium | reverse complement strand
GTACGACAGATGATAACATCGGGCTGGACGCCGGCCTGCTGAAGCATCTGGACCGAGTGCTGCGTAGGCTTTGTCTTGAGTTCCTTGGCAGCGCTCAGATATGGTACCAGCGTAAGGTGAATTGACATGCATGAGCCCTCCGGGAGTTCCCACTGCAACTGGCGCACGGCCTCTATGAACGGAAGCGACTCCATATCGCCCACCGTTCCGCCTATCTCGGTAAGCACCACATCAAACTCTCCCGTCTGACCCAGAAGCAGCATGCGGCGCTTGATCTCATCAGTGATGTGAGGGACTATCTGTACCGTCTTGCCCAGATAGGCGCCCTCACGCTCCTTGGTGATCACGGTATTGTAAATCTTTCCGGTGGTTACGTTGTTGGCCTTTGATGTGTGTACGCCCAGAAAACGTTCGTAGTGACCCAGGTCCAGGTCAGTCTCGGCGCCGTCATCGGTCACATAGCACTCGCCATGCTCGTATGGGTTCAGCGTGCCCGGATCAATGTTTATGTACGGGTCAAACTTCTGGATGGTAACCTTGAGGCCGCGGGCCTGAAGCAGTTTGGCAAGCGATGCTGCAATTATACCCTTGCCCAGCGATGAAACAACTCCACCGGTAATGAATATATATTTTGTCTCCATAATTCAGCTTTTGTGATTGTAAAGGTTTGTCGGATAATCACCGTTAAAGCAGGCGGTACAGAGCTCGCATCGGCCCATATCCCTGCCCGACGCCTTATAGAGCGATTCCAATGAAAGGTAGTACAACGAGTCGGCACCTATGTACTCACGTATCTCCTCAACGGTATGGCTGGAGCCGATAAGCTCCTCGGATGTACCAGTATCAACCCCGTAGTAACAAGGATATGCGTATTTGGGACTGGCTATGCAGACATGGACCTCGGTTGCCCCCGCTTCACGCAGCAAGCCCACGATACGGCGTGACGTGGTACCGCGCACAATCGAATCGTCAATAAGAATAACGCGCTTTCCGTTCACTATGCTGCGCACTGGCGACAGTTTCATACGGACGCCCTTGTCCCGCATCTCCTGCGTAGGCTGGATGAACGTACGTCCCACGTATTTGTTCTTGAGAAGGCCCATCTCATACGGTATTCCGCTGGCCTCGGCATAACCCATGGCGGCACTCAGGCTTGAATCCGGGACGCCAACCACGATATCGGCATCGACCGGATGCTCCTCATATAGCAGACGGCCAGACAGTTTGCGGAACGAGTGCACGTTACAGCCCTCAATATCGCTGTCCGGACGCGCAAAGTAGATATACTCCATCACGCACATGCGGTGACTGCGCAGTTTTGAATAGTCATTGGAGCGTATGCCATGATGGTCTATAGTAATAATCTCACCCGGATTGACATCACGTATGAACTCTGCGCCTATGGCGTCGAATGCGCAGGTTTCGCTGGCCACGACATACCCTTCGCTCAGCTTGGCTATTGACAACGGATGGAATCCGTACTTGTCACGGCAGGCGTAAATGCGGTTGGGAGTCATAATAACCAGTGAGAATGCCCCTTCTATCATGTTCAGGGCATTGATGAGATTTATGATACGGTCCTCCTCACTTGGATCCTTCTTGATAAGGTGTGCAAACAGTTCACTGTCCGATGTGGTCTGCAGCAGACTGCCTCGGCGCTCCAGATACATGCGCAACTCATGTGAGTTGATGATGTTCCCGTTGTGCGCAAGCGCAAAATCACCGGTATAGTGATGGAACGTAAAGGGCTGGATATTCTCCATTCCCCCCACATTAGTTGTGGGATAACGCACATGACCTATAGCAATGTTACCCGTCAGTCCTTCCAGATGACTGGGGTCAAAAATCTCTATAACCAGACCTGCGCCCTTGTGCAGATGGAGCTGT
Source organism: uncultured Bacteroidales bacterium (assembly GCA_902802285.1). Taxonomy (GTDB): domain Bacteria; phylum Bacteroidota; class Bacteroidia; order Bacteroidales; family Bacteroidaceae; genus Colenecus. Next base: position 11,626 of record CADCLI010000031.1, on the reverse strand, counting down.
CCGTCTGCATCGGCCGATACTATTCCGCATCCCTGCTGACCGCGGTGCTGCAGGCTGTGCAACGCATAGTAGGCATACTGGGCGGCATTCTCCACACCGTAAATGCCAAACACTCCGCATTCGTGATGTATTTCTTCCATATCTGTGGTATTATTCAACGGTAACTGATTTGGCCAGGTTACGCGGCTGGTCCACGTCACGGCCTTTGGCAATGGCTATGTGATATGCCAGCAGCTGCAGCGGAATGACGCTGAGCAGCGGCACCAGGCACTCCTCGGTGTCCGGTATCTCAAACGAGTAGTCCGATATGCCCTTGACATCCTTATCGCCCTCGGTCACGATGCTTATCACCCTGCCCTTACGAGCCTTGACTTCCTGAATGTTGCTCAGGATCTTGTCGTAATGGCCACGTTTGGGGGCTATCACCACAACCGGCATCTCATCATCAATAAGGGCAATCGGACCGTGTTTCATCTCGGCTGCAGGATAGCCCTCGGCATGTATGTAAGATATCTCCTTGAGTTTTAGCGCACCCTCCAGGGCAATCGGATAGTTGTAGCCGCGTCCCAGGTAGATGAAGTTGTGCGCATATGTAAATGTCTTGGCAAGTTCGGAGATTTGCTTGTCATGCCTGAGTATCTTCTCTATCTTGGCGGGAATACGCGGCAGTTCCGCAATGATGCGTTTCCTTAAATCATCCGATACGGTACCTTTCTCCTGCGCTATATTGAGCGCAAGCAGCAACAGTGTCTCAACCTGAGCAGTAAACGCCTTGGTAGACGCCACACCTATTTCAGGGCCGGCATGGGTGTAACAGCCTGTATCGGCAGCACGTGCGATCGATGAACCCACCACGTTGCATATTCCGAACAGGAACGCGCCCGATGCCTTGGCCAGCTGCATGGCTGCCAGAGTATCGGCCGTCTCACCCGACTGCGATATGGCAATCACCACATCATCGGGATAGATAACCGGATTGCGGTATCGGAACTCCGATGAGTACTCCACCTCGACCGGAATGCGGGTAAGTTCCTCAATCATGTATTTGCCTATGAGCGCTGCGTGCCACGATGTTCCGCAGGCGCATATTATGATGCGGCGGGCCTTGAGCAGACGGTCCTTATGGTCAATGACACCTGACAGCTTAACTATTCCCAGTTCCGGATGCAGTCGGCCGTTCATTACGGTCCGTGCCGTATCGGGCTGCTCATGAATCTCCTTTAGCATGAAATGGGCAAAACCGCCCTTCTCTATCTGACTCAGGTTGAGTTCCAGTTTCTTGATCACGGCAGTCTGCTCAACACTGCGCAGATCAGTGATCTTAAGATCCTTGCCGCGCTCAATGAAAGCTATCTGCTCCTCGCCCAGGTAGACTACGCGGTCTGTGTATTCAATAATCGGGGTGGCATCGGACCCTATCAGGAACTCGTCATCGCCCACACCTATTATAAGAGGACTTCCCTTGCGGGCGGCAATCATGCGGTCGGGCTGGGTCTTATCTACAATCACAATGGCATAGGCGCCTATCACGCTGTTCAGGGCCAGCGGCACAGCCTCCTCGAGAGTGATTGAGTGGCTGTCCATTATATACTGGATTAGCTGGATTATAACCTCCGTATCGGTCTCACTCTTAAAGTGATAGCCCTGGTTCTGGAGTTCCGTCTTTAGTGAGCGGTAATTCTCAATGATACCGTTGTGTATGAGCGCCAGGTTACCGGATTCAGAGAAATGGGGATGAGCGTTGATATCGTTGGGTTCTCCGTGAGTTGCCCAACGGGTATGCGCTATACCCACACTGCCACTGATATCCTTCCCTTCTATGGCCTTTTCCAGATCAGCCACCTTACCCTTGGTCTTGTAAATGACCAGATTACCGTTGTCATTGATAAGCGCCACACCCGCGCTGTCATAACCTCTGTACTCCAGGCGAGAGAGCCCCTTGAGCAGTATAGGGCAAGCCTGCCGTTTACCGATATAGCCTACAATTCCGCACATAAATTACCTTCAATAAAGGGTGAAGGCTGATTCTAACTGAACCAGCCTTCACTCAAATTATCTATTTAGTATTTCCAAAATCTCCGTCATATTATCCGACTGGTGAAACAACACGGGGAAACCGGAATCTGATTATTATTATTCAGATTCTGCTTGTCATTCATCTGATTTGACAGACAGTTATATGTAACTTTTCCCTCCATTGTTATTTCAAAACGTCGCAAAAATACGCAGAAAATTCCTATTTGCAATCAAATATGATAAAAAAGTTTCAATTTGACATATAATCCTATTTCTTATTGGGAGTTAGGCGATACATCGCCACATCGTGACCGGGAACCGTAACCTTGAGAGCCTTCTTGGTGTTACCCACTTTGGCCTTCTTGGCATTCTGCTCCCACAGATTCTCAATATTGTAGGTGATGGCATCAAATGATGTAGAGAGATGGCTTACCTCATCATCGGTCAGGTTGTAATCCTGCCAGTTGATATAGCATTCAACAGGCTCTGTACCGCGGTTGAGCAGGCAGAATGCCCAGTCACCGCCCTCAAGGGGCTTGAACCAGTATTCTATATCACCTTCAGTCTTATAACGCAGTCCCTGCACTCCCAACTTATCCTGATCGATGGCTATCACTTTCTTGTTCAGTATTATGGCGCGGGTCTCATCGGTCATCTTAGACAGGTCATTGCCCAGGATAAGCGGAGCGGCCATCATGCACCACATGCTGAAATGGGCGCGGTCCTCATTCACGCTCATGCCGTTGCCAACCTCAAGCATATCGGGGTCATTCCAATGACCGGGGCCTGCATACTTGCGCAGCGGAGCGTTCTGGTCAATGATGCTCAGTACGGTCTGTCCCCAGCCGCGCTGGCGCGGGTTACCTGCAAAACGGGCAGTGATATCACCTGTTGTACGCCAAGAGTGGCCTATGTTCTCTGCCCATTCCCAAGGCTTGTTGCTACCCCACTCGCACATGCTGAAGAATATGGGCCGACCTGCTGCACGCAGGGCGTCACGCATCAGGGCGTATGCGCCGCGCGGGTTGATGTTCTCGCTTGAGCACCAGTCATACTTCAGATAGTCAATGCCCCAGCGTGCATACTGCAGAGCATCCTGATACTCATGACCAAAGCTGCCTGTACGTCCGGCGCAGGTCTTGCGGCCCGCATCGGAGTAAATACCAAGTTTCATGCCTTTGGAGTGTACGTAATCTGCCAATGCCTCAATTCCTGAAGGGAATGTCTTGGGGTCCGGCTGAACGAATCCGTCGGCATCACGTTCACCATGCCAGCAGTCATCCATATTGAGATAGATGTAACCAGCCTCCACAAGGCCTTCGGCCACCATGGCATCGGCCTGCTCACGGATAAGTTTCTCACTGATGTTCTGTCCGAACTTGTTCCAGCTGTTCCATCCCATCTGGGGCGTATCGGCCAGACCTTCCCACTTTTGCGCTGTTGCCCCAAAAGGAATCATAGCAACAGCGATAAGATACAATAACTTTTTCATTATCATTATTTTACAACTATAATCTTAATGCGTGCCTTCTCCTTACCGGGTATAACCTGCATCTCCAGGGTACCGGTGGTCCTGGCTCCCTCACCCAGCAGTGTAAGCTTTGAGGTGACAGTCGGTTTGGGGTTGGTCTCATTCGATATCACCTGTGCTTCGGTAAGCTGACCTGACCAGAGCACGGGACCATATGAGTGGCTCAGTGTCCAGGTTCCGGCGGTGATGTCATCAAACCAGTATTCGTTGACATTCTCCTTGAGCATGATGTATCTGGTGCCTGCACCCTGGGCATAGCCGGCATTCCCTCCGCCGCCACGCTGTGCAATCTGCAACTCGGCACCCAGACCTATGGTCTCGCGCGGGTTCTCGCGATACACAGGCAGACCGCTTGTAAATGCCTCCACATCAAAATAATACTCCGGTTTGGTATTCATGCTGTGCATGTAAAGGTCATTTTTGCCATATACTATATAGCTGTTGTAGAGTTTGTTCTTCTCAATACCGTAACGTACGATGTAACCGTCGGCACCGGCTACAGGCTCCCATATCACGTTGGCCTCACGACGGTCCTCAGGATTACGTACGGCCATGAACTTGGTCACCTTCTGGGTCTTCATCTTTGGTGTGGTACCGAATACGCGCAGGTCCTTGATGGAGAACTTGGCATCATCATATGTGGCCACATTCACAACCTTGACATAACGGGCCTGAACAGGCTTCTCCAGCTCATTGTAGTCATGCTTGAGCTCCATCTTGTTCTGGGGTTTACTGATAACCTTTGTCCAATTGGAGTTGTCATTCGATACAAACACCTCATAGCACTGATAGAGACGCTCTGCCTGGGCCTGCTGAGGTCTGGCACCGCCCATCATACCGCCGAATCCGCCGCGGCCTCCGGCACGCTGGGCACCTATGTGATCCCAGTTGAGCTGGATGGCATTGATGGTAGCCTTGTCACCCAGGTCAACGGTAAAGAATTCACCTGCATCGCCTGTTGCTGCAGCCCAACAGGTCTTGAAATCCTCATCCAGAGCCTGCCCGGGAGCATAGTTCTCAAAAGTTGATGATACAATAGCTTTCTTGTTGACAGACAACAGCTTCCAGTCCACATAGTTATCCACGCCGCCTGCCTTGCGCTCATCGGGATAGAACTGAGGATAATCACCCAGAGCAGTATTGGAGTACATAACGCCCTGCTTATCGACAGCTGTAGGATAGATGGCAAGTTCCGACCCGCGGCCACCCTCACCGTACTGTGCGGGTATCATGCAGATGGTCCAGAAATTGCCTTTCTTGTCCTTGAAAGTGCTGCCGTGTCCTGCACCTACCTGGAAGCCGCTGGTCTTGAATGTCAGCGGGTTGTGCTCACTGTAGGTGAACGGGCCCATCGGACTGTCAGATACATAAACGCCATGTGAATAAGAGATGAACTCAAGGCCGATGGCTGCGTACTGCAGATAATACTTGCCGTTATGCTTGATCATATAAGGACCCTCAATCCAAGGCAGCTCCTCGGGGCCGTAGTCGCGGCGGCCGTTGAAAATGGAATAGATCACATCCTCCGGCTTGCGGACCTCAAATCCGTGGTTCTTGATATCGCTCCAGAACAGGGGCTTGGGCTCACCCTTCTCCTTGAATGTGGTCTTGTCCAGTTCAACCACCTGGAACGGCATGATCTGAGACCATCCGAAGTACATATACAGACGGCCGTCGTCATCCACGAACATATTGGCATCGCCGTAACGGTCACTGCTGAGTTCTCCTATCTTCTCCCACTCTCCCTTATAGGGGTCAATGGCACGATAGACGTTGCGGTTGTTCATGGAGCAGCCTATCAGTTTACCGTCCATCTCAACCACCGATACCACACCGGCGGGATAACCGGGAGCATCCACATATGTCCAGTCACGGAAATCCTTGGAATACCAGTATCCGCGTCTATGGGAGACAAAGAGGAAATAGTTATCCTCAAAGATTATAACCACCGGTTCACCGCCACGGATAGCCGGCTCGTTACCCACCACTACGTCCAGCGGATTACAGAATGTGTGCCTTGTCTGAGCAGGTACATCAATGAAAGCCAGCATCATAGCCATGCCGGCAACTGTCCATTTAAAAAACTTTTTCATATTGGTTGTAATTAGGTTAGCAATGCAATAATGCAAACTTAATTAAAAATAGTATTTACAAGTTTCTTTTTTTATAAAAAAGTGCCAACTTTACATTCCGTTAAACAGAAAGGTAGTTCAAAAAAAACTCTAATATGAAAAATTCAACAAATTTCTGGGGATTGCTGGCACTGGGTGTCTGCATTATCCTTGCAGTCGGTAAGTTTACCGGCACTAAGCGTGTAGTCAATGTTAAAGGCCTTGCCACTCAGGAGGTTATGGCAGACCACGTCATCTGGCCACTGGTTATCCAGGACGTGGACAATGACCTTGTCAAACTCTACTCCACAATGGAGAATAAGAGTCAGGAAATAGTAAAGTTCCTAAAGGAGGGTGGTATCAAAGACAGTGAAATAAGCACCACCGCCCCTACTGTTTATGACCGTAGCGCCAACCGTTACTCAAATGAGTACATAGCATACCGCTACCAGATGCAACAGGTGGTAACAGTCAGTTCATCCAATGTTGAACTGGTACGTCAGCTCATACTCAAGCAGGGCGAGCTGCTCAAGAAAGGAATTGCCATCGGCGGAAATGATTATGAGCATCAGGTGCAGTATGACTTCAACGGCCTGAACGAGCTCAAGCCCCAGATGGTCGAGGTTGCCACCCGCAACGCCCGTGAGGTTGCCCAGAAGTTTGCCGATGATTCCGGCTCCAAACTGGGTAAGATACAGACCGCATCACAGGGCCAGTTCTCCATCTATGACCGCGACAGCAACACCCCGTGGATAAAGAACGTGAGAGTAGTCACCACGGTTACCTATTACCTTAAGTAAATGGACCTGATAAGGAAATATTTCCCTGACCTGAGCAGCCTTCAGTACGAGCAACTGGAGGCTCTCGGTCCGTTATATACAGACTGGAACAGCAAGATAAACGTCATATCCCGCAAGGATATTGACAACCTGTATGAACACCACATACTGCATTCCATGGCCATTGCCAAGGTTATAAGGTTTGCCCAAGGCACTCGTCTGGCCGATGTCGGCACTGGCGGCGGACTGCCCGGCATACCGCTTGCCATACTGTTCCCCGAGTGCAGTTTCACGTTGATAGACAGCATCGGCAAGAAGGTCCGGGTGGCACAGGATATTGCATTGCAGATAGGCTTAAAGAACGTGATTTGCCGTCACGAGCGGGCCGAAGATGATAAGGACAGGTATGAGTTCATTCTGTCAAGAGGCGTAATGCCGCTGCCTGACCTCTGTTCGGTGGCCGGCCGCCTCATAGACCGCAAGGTTCAGCGCAACGCCTACCCCAACGGCGTAATCTGCCTTAAGGGAGGCGACCTTACCGCAGAGATTGCCAGGTTCAGGAAAGTGGCCGAAATCACTGAGATAAACAAATACTTCCAGGAGGAGTTTTTCAATGACAAGAAAACAGTTTACGTGCAGGTATGATGCAGATCAAGTGCTTTGAGTTCAACTTCCTGCCAGTAAACACATACGTTGTCTGGGATGAGACAAAAGAGTCGGCCATAATCGATCCGGGGTGCTTCTATCCCGGCGAGACCGATACATTGGCCCAATTCATCAAGGATAACGGTCTGGAGGTTAAACTGCTATTGAATACGCATCTGCATTTTGACCATGTCTTCGGCAATACGTTTGTTGAAGAGACATACGGTGTCAGGGCCCACGCCAATGACCTGGACACGCCATGGATAAAAACCATGAGTGCCAGGCTGTCGGTATTCGGAATCAATTACAACGGACATGTCAATCCGATAGAGCCGCAGAATGTACTGAATGATGGTGACACTGTCAGTTTCGGGAATACGGTTTTCCATGTACTGCATATCCCCGGCCATTCACCCGGCAGCGTGGTATTCTGGAACAGGGAGCAACAGTGTGTCTTTACCGGCGATGTGATATTCCAGGGCAGCTACGGCCGCACCGATTTTCCAGACGGCAACCATCAGGCACTCATGACAGGAATCCGCACCAAGTTGCTAACTATGCCCGATGACACTATTCTCTATCCCGGCCACGGACCGGCCACAGACATAAAACACGAAAAAGCATATTACTGAAATGAAAACGAGAGCGATACTAACCTTATCCGCATTATTGGCTTGCGGATATGTCTGCGCGCAGGACCAGCCCACGTCGGCAATGGTTTTTGAAACATACGAGTGGGATTTTGGCACAATAGATGAGGCTGACGGACCTGTATCGCACACATTCCGTTTTGTGAACATATCAAACAATCCAATTCAGATTGACAACGTGGCCACCAGCTGCGGCTGCACCACAGTACAATATTCCACCGAGCCCATACATGGCGGAGAAGAGGGTGAAATCACCGTAGTCTTTAACCCGGCCCGTTACGAGGGCAGTGTGTTCCGTGAGGTTGAGATACTCACCAAAGACCGTCACAATTATGCCAGTCTGACTATTTATGCCGATGTAAACCCCATACCCATGGATATGGAGCACATTTATCCTCATCTGCTGGTCGGAACCATACAGACCAACTCCACGCGCTACCCGTTTGGCTATATAAACCAGGGAGATAGCGCGACCAAGGTGGTGCGTATAGCCAATGTGGGTGACAAGACCGTGCGATTATCGGTCCAGGCCACAGGAAAAAAACATGGATTGAGTGTGGATTGCCCTCCGAGCATCGGCCCTAGGGAGACAGCCAGCATACACGTAACATATAACATACCCACAGGTGCGGATTACTTTGGAATGACCCGCGACACCATATGGGTGATAGCTGATGGAATAAAACAGGTTCCCATTACCATGAACGCACTCAGGGTTGAAAAGTTTGACCCTGATGACAGCAAAAAACCTGTCATGAGAATAGAACCATCGTATGTGGAATTCGGAGAAAAAGCTCCGGGAAAGATATTCAAGAAGACTATTGTAATAGGTAATACAGGTAATGCCGACCTGATATTCCGCGATGTTGAGCCTATGGAGGGCACAGCTATCAGCATTGAGAGCGGTCAGGTAATCAAGCCCGGCAAGGAACTCAAGGTTAAGGTTGCCGTAACAAACTCCCGCAAGCCTCACACCACCACAATGGGCTCCATAAACCTCACCACCAACGATCCCACACGCCCGTTCCGCGAACTCCGCCTGCAGGTAGATACAAAATGATACAAAAGGGGACAGTCCCCTTTTGTATCACTTTTAGTTTGTAGCAGTGTTTATCTCCTGGCGGAAACTGCGGCTTCTTGATGATGACTCCTCTACAGGGGTATCGTCATGGGCCTTATAGTCCTCCCAGTAGTCAATCTTGTCCTGATAGAATTTCCTGACATCTTCCCATCGGTAGTAGGGTTTCTGTTCCCTACCCTTGCCATCCTTATAGAAAGGTACTGACTCCGGCAGGGTGGCCTCCTCCTCATTCATGAGGAACTTGACTATTACATCACCCTTCCTGTCGCGGAAAAACACCCACTGAACGTTACCGCCCATATGAGCCAGGTCATAGGCTACCCAGTGGTCCGCCACGCTCTCCAGATCATCAGTGCTGTATCCCGATCCGTTCAGGTCCAGGAGCGAAAAGAATGACATCAGGGTAACTTCATGACCGAAACGGAGCATCACACTCACTCCGTTTCCGGCCAGTGCTTCATCGGCGAAATCAATGAAATTCTGCAGCGTCACGCAGTGTCCGTAAGGAACGACATTATCTGTAAGCGGTGAATAACCGCCCTGTGAGTACCAGCGCATGTTGTTGATGAGGAACAGGTCATACCACTCATCGTATGTAAAAACGTCATTCAAGTCTACACCGGGATCCGATCCCTGCGCATATGATGCCAGGTCATACAAAGACGAATAGAGGCTGCCGCTCTGATCACGTCCCTGGACATCGGTTATGTATGCCGGATCCTTGAACAGGGCCTTCATAAGGCGCTCCGGGTGAGTATGGCGCTGGTTGAACTCCTGAACTGCGGCATTTATCTTGCGTTTATGGGCCGATACCGCCCTGTCCTCAGTATACATCCAGGGCTCATCATGGTTGCTGGAGTCATAGTCAATCCTGATTTTGGGGCGCATACGGATAATCTGCATCAGGGCCGAATATTCACTGACCAGCACGCGGTGAGACGTTGTGGAACGGGCCATGATTGTCTTGCCGTGCTTAAAAAGTTCGGGATAGTTCTCCACCATACGGCGTGCTATATCACGATGCTGCTGCATACCTTTGGGAGTAAGGTCACCAGCACGCTGGTCTGCTTCGGCGCGTATTATCCCTACACGGCGCAACACATCCTTGCCGAAATCCGTCAATGCACCGGCATCATCGGCTTCCTTAAGTATATTGTAAGGACGGTCATAATTTGAGGCATTGTCCAGGAAACGGGACCCGTGACGTCCGAAATGTGTCAGATATACCGGTTTAAAACCTTTAGGAGCCGGTGTCAGGGGCTCAGTGGGAGCAATATACTCATATACTGAACCGGCAAACTTGCCTAAGTTCTCCGCACTCATCTGGTCCTTTTTGATTACTTTGGCATCAGCACTGAAAAACAGAGTAAACGCCGAAAGAATAAATATTAACCTTTTCATTGGAACAGTAATTTGCTCGTAAAGATAATTAATTGATTATTTTTGCAGAAAGATTAACCGTTTTTTTATGCTTACTGAGAGTATCGCCATTACAAGGATTCTGATCAGCGCGCTTTTGGGATGTATCATCGGCCTGGAGCGTTACATACACAAACATCCGGCCGGAGTGAGGACTTTCATGCTCATATGCATGGCCTCTACACTTGCCACGCTTGCATCAATCTGGATTTGCCAGACCAACCTTAACCTTATAAACGGAGACCCTGGCCGAATTGCAGCACAGGTGGTAACCGGCATCGGTTTCATCGGCGCGGGACTTATAATCAAGAACAAGTACGACGTATCCGGCCTGACTACCGCCGCCAGTATATTCGCTACCAGTATCATAGGCATTGCCGTAGGTGTCGGCCTGATCTGGGTGTCGGTTCTGGTAACAGTAATCGTCACTCTGGTACTGGCATCATCATTCCTTTTCCATGAGGGTAACTCACGTGAGATTGCGCTTGAAAAGATGGAGCAGGATGAGAAAAATAATAAGGATAATACAGAAAACAAAAAATAAGAATCAATGAAAACCAGATTAATGATTGTAGCTGCGGCAGTGCTGATGTCTCTGTCGCTCAAGGCCCAGCAGCCTGACCCCAATTTCTTTATCTATCTCTGTTTCGGTCAGTCCAACATGGAGGCCGGAGCCACTCCTGCCGATCAGGACAAGGATTGGAACGACCCGCGTTTCCAGTTCGTGGCAGCAGTGGACATGCCCCGTTTTGACCGCAAGATGGGTCAGTGGTACACCGCCACCCCACCTATCTGCCGCCAGAGCAACAACCTGGGCCCGGTGGATTTCTTCGGACGTAAGATGATTGAGGAACTGCCCAGCCAGTACCGTGTAGGCGTAATCAACGTATCCGTAGCCGGCGCCAAGCTGGAGCTATGGGACAAGGATGCCTGTGAGGAATATCTGGCAATGGAGGCCGCCGACCCGTCACGCAGCTGGCTGGTCAACATGGCCAAGGAGTATGACATGAGTCCCTACCAGCGCATAGTCGATATGGCCCGTATCGCCCAGAAATCGGGTGTAATAAAGGGTATGCTGGTACATCAGGGCGAATCCAACCCAGACGATGACCAGTGGTGCGGCCGTCTCAAGAAGATTCACGATGACCTCTGCCATGACCTGGGTCTGAATCCGGATGAGATACCTATCCTGGCCGGAGAGCTCAAGCAGGCCGAACAGGGAGGAGCCTGCGCAGCATTCAATGAGGTTGTCCTGGCCAACCTGCCCAAGACTATGAAGAACGGATATGTTATCTCATCACTGGGCTGCGAGAGCACCGGTGACCAGTTCCATTTCAGCACCGAAGGTATGCGCCTGATGGGTTACCGCATGGCCGAAAAGATGCTCCAGCTGC
>CADCLI010000030.1 GCA_902802285.1 uncultured Bacteroidales bacterium | reverse complement strand
GAGGAACCATGCGTCTGGGAGCCTACGACTGCGAAATCACCAAAGATACCCTGGCATACAAGATATACGGAACCAAACAGATCTCCGAGCGTCACCGTCACCGCTACGAGTTCAACGCTAAATACGCCGAGGACTTCAAAAAGGCCGGTCTTGTAGCATCGGGCCACAACCCCCAGACCGGCCTCACCGAAATAGTAGAACTCCCGCAGTCCGTACACCCGTTCTTCATAGGCTCACAGTTCCATCCCGAGTACAAAAGCACTCCCGAAACCCCGCATCCACTGTTCAAGGCATTTATTGCTGCTTGTAATAGTACAGCTTGCCGTTGATTATCACTATGCCTTGCGGCTGTCCCTCTATCAGGCGGCCGTTAAGGTCATAGATGATATCTGAACCCGGCGCTGCAGGAATCAGCTCCACATCGGTAGGATACTGCTTGAGGGTCCAGTTGGCAGCCATGTGGTTGTCTGTATTCAGATCACGCAGCAGCAGTACCGTAGTGCCGGATTGTTCCGATACAGGCCACGGAGCCACGCTCATGTATGTAACCTGGTCAACGACTATGCCTGCCGGATTGCTAAGGCGCACAGACTCACCGTCATTGGAGAGCTTTCCGTCGGTCCACTGCCATACCTTATCGCCGTTTACTCTAGGCGAGAGTTTTGAGGCATTAGCCGCTACATAGATGCTCTTTTGCGCCGGAATAAGGCTTCCTTCGGGGAATGTGAAGTCAAAGGCCTGACTGAGTATGTATCCGCTTATGTCAAAAGGCACATCGGCCGGGTTGTAAATCCTTATGTACTCTGACTCGGAGTCAAGAGTGGGGTGGTAGCATATCTCGCTTATGACAGGCTCTGTCTGCGGGGTTTCAGGCATATACCGGGAACCGATCATAAGGTTGGCCGGTGTGAGCATGTAGTTGGTGGCCGATGCAAACTGCGGGTCACCGTACAGGTTGCCTGCGGAGAGCGTGTCACCGTCTGAGAGCGATCCGCTGAACCTGATGCTTGAATTCTCATCGCACTGGTATGTCAGATCGTAGCTGTTGGAAAGGATACATTCAGTAACCACTGCATTTCCGCCCAGACGGCCGTCAACCTTCTCATAGCATGCCACCGGAGTAGCAACGGCAAAGAATGTGCACTTGTCCACATCGGCATGGCATGAGTCCTTCACGGCAACGCCCATATTGGTCTGAATGAACGTTGAGTTGCTCACCTTTACGGTCGAGCGCTGGCCAACACTGATACCCTTGTCGGTTATGGTGTATGCCAGAAGGCTGTCAATGATCACGCCAATAGCCTGTTCTCCTATATCCACGGCATCACTGTTGTCACCAAGGAAGTGGTGCGCCACCACATCCCTTATGATACCGCCGTTTATGCCGTCAAAGTCAATGGCATCGGTGTCAACCTGGTCATTGCCTATGAAAGTGCAGTGCTCCACACGTCCGGAACCGTACTTGATGTTAATCAGGTCACCGGTAACACGGCTGTGTATTATGCTGTTTGTAAGTGTCACGTCACTGTAACGGGCAGCGATGGGATTGCTGGTTACATCCGTTATGTTCAGATGGTCAAGCACCAGTTGCCGGCAGTTGTAGGCCGATATGGCTGCCACGCAGTTGTAAAGGCGAGGACCCTGACAGGCATCCCGCATGGTGGCATAGCTGAGCGTTGACTTGGAATCGCTGTTTATGAAGCAGACGGCTCCCCAGGACTGTCCGGCATATTGCGGGTTGAGTACAAAACGTATGCTGTCCGAACTGGTGCCCTGTGCGGTAAGGCCTCCATGCACGATCATGCATGAGTTTGGTGCAAACCGGATCTCTACACCCGGCTCGACGGTAAGGCGTGCGCCTTTGACGATGGTGACATCGGCCGCGGTATAATAGGGGGACTTGGACTTTTGCAGGGTGATATCGGTGAATATGGTATCGGGAAGCATGTTAAGGCCCGACGGCTCATACATTGCCTCCACTGCCATATCGGAATCAATGGATAACTTGATTGTGGGGCTGTTTTGTCCGCTCAGCCGGTTCTGTGATGCAGTCTGGTTAAGCACCGCAAGAAGTTCAACGTCCATAATGATATCGGAACTGCTCCTTGATGTCTGGTGTACCTCCACTGCTATGGTGTTTTCTCCCTGATGCAGCCAGGACGGGTCGATATCGTACGTGACATATCTTATTGCGGCACGCTTGGGAATGGCGTAATTGTCAGCCAGCGGATTGGATTCAAAGTTCTCCCTGAGGTTGCTGCGGATGATTTGCTTGCCGTTAATGTAAACAACCGCGCCGTCATCGCGCAGAAGGCGGAGCTTTATCTGCAGGTAAGATGCGGGATCATCGTCAACGGTGAATTTGCGGCGGAAATATGTGATGACATATTTGGAGTTTTCCGATCCGTAGTTCACGGTGGTTTTTATCAGGTCTGTCATCTTGTTGTCGGTATCATATCCTAATGGTGATGCTCCCGCTTTCCATCCGGAGTCATCAAAAGAGGTGGCATACCATGATGCGGGGGTGCTTCCGTCATCAAGATATTTCCATTCGTTGCCGGTGGAAATCAGTTTTTTAACTGCATTCTCACGCCAACCCTTGAACGTGTAACCTGCACGCTGTCGGGCGGTAAGGGTTATCTCCATATCGGTGGGGTATGATCCGCACCACTTGTCCTTGTTGATAGCCAGGCCGTTGAACTCAAAACCATTCTTGCCGGTAAGGGTGAGCAGGGCTGGAGCTCCGGTACCGTAGTTCTCATACATGTCCCAAAGCAGTACAATGGGGCGGCCGTTGCAGAAATCACGCAGATAACTGATACGGCTGCGCCATTGACGGGTCGATGTAAGGGCATTGCCGCTGTAGGAACTGCTGGTGCCAAGCCATCTCTGAACCTGCTGTTCCATAAGCGGCTCTATATCCTTGCTGTGCTCTGTCACCTGGCGCTGTATCTCCTCCGGATTGAACGCCGTGAACAGGAGGTCGGCGGCACGTTTGCAGAAATACCTGCTGTAACCTTCATTCTTGAGCATTGATCCGAAAGGCATGTTGGCCTTACCGGCATACCAGTCGGTATAGTCATCGGCATAATTGTTGAAACCACGGTCGCCGTCAGTAAATATCCAGCGCCATACGCCTCCTTCCTTAGGCTTCCAGGCCATAGGGTTGTGGTTGACCGATGTGTTGTGGCTCCAAATCTGTGCAACCATGAAATCGGTGTAGTTCTCCACGTCCATAATGGCAGCCAGAGCGTCATAATTGCTCTGTACGCTCAGGTCTTTCTGCCACAGTTCCTTGTAATGGTTCCACTCCTCCCAATCGCCGGCCTCGACGTTCTGGTCGCCTTCAATCATGTCAAATGTACCGGCTTCAAGGCCGTAACGGGTTTCTATATACTCCTCGTTGACCTTTTCGCGAATATTGTGGATTCCCAGGAATTCTCCGTTAAGATATACCACCGATGGACGGAACGCCTGCAGGGCCAGATTGAGCCCGCCTCTGCGGCATGCCTGCTGCAGAAGGCCGTCACGGAACATGGTGTAGTTCCAGTCATTGCCCGATGCACGCAGCGCAAAATCATCAAACTCGTTGCGCCCGTCGTCATGGAACAGCTGGTATGACAGTTTGCTCTCGCCGTATTTCTTCTTGAAATATACTCCAAGCATCTTCTGCGGCAGTTGCCATGCATACAGGCCGTTTATCTTTACGCCTGCAGGCTCGTTGAACGCAGCCCTGTCGCTGCCGTTGTTCTCATAGAGTTCTATGTTTACCGGAATCTCAAAATCGGCCTTTTCGTTATGTGCGTTGGTCCAACCGTAAATTCCATGCTCGGAGTCCCAGAAGTTGCCGCTCTCAGTTGCCAGCGATACTATGGGCAGACTGTGGCCCTGGAACTCATCATTAAGGAAATATGTCATGGTCTTGGTCAGACCGGGCATCTTGCCGTCCTCCAGTATGCGTGCCCTGAATACCGTAGTCTGGGTGAAGGTGAGGGGAGAAGTATATACATTTGACTCTTTGGTAGGCTCTGAACCGTCAGTGGTATAATAAACCACACCTCCCTGATCATTGGTGACGGTTACCGTAACGGATCCCGCATAGGCTCCGCCCTGTGTCAGTATAACCGGCTGGTTGGATCTGCCTGTATACCCCTGAGTGGTGTTGGCGGCACCGGGAGTGGGGATCATGAAGAAGACCGGCAATCCGGCATTATCTAAGGAACGGCCAAAACTCACATCGCCGTATTGCGGTCCGAATGACATGCTGTCAACCATCTTGCCGTCAGCATCAAAAAGACCCACCTCCTCACCGTCGGCACTCAACTTGAATCCGGCGTGTAGTCCGGTACCCAAGTCATCGCACCATATCAGCAGAAAGCCTCCGGCATTGACGGTTGTGTCGGGCAGAACGAACTTGGCGGGTTTGTTCAGGTTGTCTGTGATTGACCATCCGCGCAGGTTTACATCGGCCTGTCCGGCATTGTGCAGTTCTATCCAGTCAGCGTTTGCCCCGTAATCAGGATCCGTATTGGTGCTGCCGTTTGATGCCAGTACCTCATTTATTATAATCTGTGCTTTAGCGGGCATTGCTGCCATTATGGTCAGCACGGCCATGACCGAAAGGTAGTTCGAGAGTTTCATAATCAGGTCAGTTCCTTTTTATTGGATGTAAATATACTCATTTTCATAGAGATGACAAATTTGATGTCGTATATCAAGATGTTGCAAATTTGTTAGTTGTACTTACTAAATGTTAGAAATTTTGGAAATTTGATAGAATAAGGTAAAAATTTTCGTCTTTTTGAGAACAATGTATCAGAATACGTTGTACCTTTGCACCAGAAATCAGAAACAACAATACATTTTTATGTTTATCGGTTTTAAGAATATAACCACTGTTCAGCTGAATAATAATCAGCAGCAGAATAATCAGAACCAGAATAATCAGGTTCCGATGGTTATACCTTTTGACCGGTCAGGTATGTAACTGTTCGTTTATATAAATAGGAATTAATTAAGGCTGGTCTTTTTAGACCGGCCTTTTTTTGTTTAACGATGCATCAAAACACAATAATTAACCTCAAAATCAAAACACAATGAAAAAGATTGAAGCAATCATCCGGAAAACCCGGTTTGAAGATGTGAAGGAGGCGCTCTTTGAGGCCGACATCAACTGGTTCTCTTACGCAGAGGTTCATGCTATCGGTCAGGCCCGTCAGGATCGTATCTACCGTGGTGTGATGTACAGCACTGATATCATTTCGCGTATTGAGATAACAATTATCTGCCGTGATCAGTTTGTACAGCCTGCCATCGATGCCATCATGGGAGCAGCCCGCACCGGTCAGGTGGGTGATGGCAGAATATTCGTGAGTCCTGTAGATGACACATGGTCAATCCGTACCGGAGAACACGGTGATACGGTTCTGGCCGACAAAAAGTAAAAACGGTTAAATCATTGAATTATGGAAGACATTATTACAACAGTAAGTGAGAGTAGCATAAGCGGACTGGATACAGTCTGGGTATTGATAGCAGCAATGCTGGTGTTCTTTATGCAGCCCGGTTTCGCGCTGGTGGAGGCAGGCTTTACCCGTTCCAAGAACACTGCCAACATACTCATGAAAAACTTTGTGGATTTCATGGTGGGATCCTTCCTTTTCTGGATGATAGGTTTTGGTTTGATGCATGGAGCCAACAACGGTTTTATAGGTGGCCTGCATCTGTTTGACTGGTCATTCATTGGTGACTCAAATGTTCCTGCCGAGTGTACTCTAATATTTCAGACAGTATTCTGTGCCACTGCCGCTACTATAGTATCGGGCGGTATGGCCGAGAGGACCAAGTTCTCCATGTATATTCTGATATCAATCATTATTTCAGTGGTTATCTATCCCATTGAGGGCCACTGGACATGGGGCGGCGGCTGGCTGAGCGAGCTTGGCTTTCATGATTTTGCCGGTTCAACAGTCGTTCATTCCTGCGGTGGCGTGATTGCTCTTGCCGGTGCAATGGTGCTTGGTCCCCGTATCGGTAAATACTCAAAGACAGGCGAATCACGCGCTATTCCCGGTCACAACCTTACATTCGGCGCTCTGGGCGTGTTCATCCTCTGGTTCGGTTGGTTTGGTTTCAACCCCGGTTCACAGCTGGCTGCCGAAGGTGCTGAGAATGCAATCGCCATCTCACACGTAATGTGCACAACCAATATGGCTGCTGCAACAGGCGGTCTTTCAGTCCTGTTCCTGACATGGCTGGTATACGGCAAACCTTCACTTTCACTGGTATGCAACGGCATCCTGGCAGGTCTGGTAGGTATCACTGCCGGTTGCGACCTGGTATCAATAGGCGGTGCAGCAATCATTGGTGCTGTATGCGGTGTTGCAATGGTTGGTTCAGTTGCCCTGATAGATAAGGTCTGCAAGATTGATGATCCTGTTGGTGCTGTATCGGTTCACGGAGTATGCGGTATCCTGGGTACACTCATGACTGGTATGTTTGCAGTTGACGGCGGCCTGTTCTACGGTGGCGGCTGGCACTTCCTGGGTGTTGAGGCTCTCGGCTCGCTTGTAACATGTGCATGGTCATTCGGTCTTGGAATGCTTACATTCATAATCCTCAAGAAGGTTCACGGAATCCGCGTTGAACCCAGAGTTGAGGAGGAGGGCCTTGATATCTACGAGCACGGAGAGACAGCATACAACATATAATTCTTTAATTGAAAGCCGGATTGCGGGATACGGGGTTTGTTTGACCTGTATTTGATTCGTAATTAAAATCTTTACTATGTCCATAATGATTGGGGGAGAACAGATTCCAGTTCCTTACCGTCCGGCTTTCAATTATTTAAAACAATAACCATAAAAAAACATCACTATGAAAAAGATTTTATCAATAGCAATGACAATGATAGCAGCGGTCTGCCCGTTGCACGCAGAGATTGAAACAACAGTTGGCGCCGATATCGTAAGCCGATATATATGGCGTGGATGTGATCTTGGTGAGGCTGCCATACAACCCACACTTGGCGTAAGTGCAGCCGGTTTTGACCTGACATTCTGGGGTAGCACCGGAATAGTCAACTGGACCGATACAAAAGAGTTTGATATCACTCTCAGTTACAGTGTTGCCGGATTGAGCGTTGGAGTTACCGATTATTGGTTCAATGTTGGACCGGAGCCTTACGGACGTTATTTCAAGTATGCAAAGGAAAGCACAAACCATGTGTTTGAGGCATTTGCAGGTTATGACTTGGGGTTTGCATCAATAAGCTGGTATACAAACTTTGCAGGCAATGACCTAAAGGCCGATGGAAGCAGCGCTTTCAGTTCCTATTGTGAACTGGCTGCACCTTTCAGTCTGGGTGGTGCGGAATGGACTGCAGCATTGGGATTTGTCCCCTTTGAAAGCCCGCTCTATGGAACCGAAGGCTTTGCAGTAACCAACATATCACTGACAGCTTCAAAAGAACTGGAGATAACAGAGAGTTTCAGTTTGCCTTTATCGGCCGGACTGACAGTTAACCCGTGTTCAGAGATGAGTTATCTTACCGTGGGCATATCGTTCTGAAAAGAGCATTCATTCGGTAATGTCCGGCTTAAAGGCGTGGCAGAAGAACCAGATTCTGCGCGCCTTTTTGTTTGTGGTAATATTTTCCATAAAAATCTTTTTGGTTGGAATGGTAAATCTTCGTTCATACCTTAGCATCGGCAATACCGGACGGCCGGTAGAAAATAATTAACACATAACATACTTGCTATGAAGAAGATAATTGATCCTGTCAGCACGGATTTGCTTAAGTCGCAACTGACCAAAGACAGGTTTTTGCGTACCACCAACCACGGAGGTAACGAGATTTATGTGGTTGATAACACCAATGCTCCGGATGTAATCCGCGAGATTGGCCGTCTGCGCGAGGAGGCATTCCGTGCGGGAGGCGGAGGCACCGGACGTGAACTTGACATAGACAAGTTTGATACCGATGCCGCATACGGATACAAGCAGCTGGTCCTTTGGGATCCTGAGGCGGAACGTATCATCGGCGGATACCGTTATGTGCTGTGTGATGATATAGTCTATGACAAATACGGCCAGCCCATACTCACGTCATCGCATATGTTCCGTTTCTCCAGGAAATTCATAAAGAAAGAACTGCAGCATACAATTGAGCTTGGCCGCTCGTTTGTAACCATAGATTATCAGAGCAGCAAGGGTGGAGCCAAAAGCATTTTTGCCCTTGACAACCTGTTTGACGGACTGGGAGCGCTGATGGTGATGTACAAGGGACGCATGAAATACTTCTTCGGCAAGATGACCATCTATCGCCAATATCCCACGCCTGCACGCGAGATGATCCAGGTGTTCCTTAACAAATGGTTCGGAGCTGCCAAGATGCGCAGGGTCAAACTGGTCAAACCGGCCAGGGTAAAACGCCCCATCAAATATATGAAAGTACTTAAGGGACTGACTTTCAAGGAGGATTACCGCAATCTTAAGGCGTTTGTATCGGATTTTGGAGTGAGTATTCCGCCATTGGTAAACTCCTATATGAACCTGTCACCCAAGATGCAGTATTTTGGTACCGGCATAAACGATGAGTTCGGGGATATCTATGATTCAGGAATCCTGATACCTTTCAAGTTCATTGCTGATGACAAGTTGAACCGTCATGTCAAGACGCTCAAGCCCAAACTGCTGATTCCGCTCCGCAATCTGCTACGCAGGAAATATTGAATCATCTTTGAGTCCACTTTAAAGAATCTGAAGGCGTAAAGACATTTTGATTGGTTGTTTGTTTGCTTATTTCGGATGGAATGCTTTAATTTGCCCAAAGAAATATTGTTTCTATTTTATGTTGGGAATTGATAGTAAAGAATTGCCGGTTGTAAAAGGGCGTTATGCTACTAATGCGCGTAAGGCTGTTAAACGTGCGCATACTGGTCAACTGAACGCATCGGACAAGAAAACGATGACCCGTTCAGCAAAGATTTTGGAAGAATTTGTTGTAGTCAAAGAGTAGAAGGCATTGGAAAAGCAAAATCTTAATACCAGAAAACTTACCATTGAGAAAACAAAAGATTCCAGTTTGTTAAGTGATTTCTCGTGTGGAATAGAATCTATAGACGATTTTATTCATAGTGAGTTGCAATCATACGTTGATATGGGCAACTGTCAGTTGTTCTTAGTAAGAGAGAACAGTGTCATTGTGGCTATGTATTGTCTTGACAATCTTAATCTCTATATATCGGAAATGACAAAGAGTAAGATGCGTGAAGGAGCCAAGCCTATGCCTCAAAAGGACCTGGATCCAGATGATTTTTATTGGCTTAAACCGTTTTTTGATTCTGTAGAGATAACGTATCTGGCAGTAGATAAAAGCAAGCAGCATAATCATATAGGTTCATTCATTATAGAATACATCCTTAAGGAGATTGCCGCAGACAATAATAACATTTGCGATTTTGTTGCTGTCAGAGCATTAAAGTGTAATGGTTATTCGGCCATTCCATTTTATAAGAAATGTGGATTTTATGCTGCCGAAGAAGAGCAAGCTGAACGGAATCTTTTCATGTATCGTGTCGTGATACGATAATGGATATTGCATATACATAAATTATAATAACACTGGTTTTTAGAATTCCAAACCAATATGCCAGAGCTTTAACATAATCAACATCTTTATGGCTCTTATATTTTGTTTTTTTATAAGATGCCGCGAAATAGTTATTTATAACATATTTTTTTCCTTAGTTGGAGCGTAAGAAATCCATAGGTAAGCGGTCGGGGAAAACCTCCAGAATGTGTTTTGACAAAATGTAAGGCTATTATATATGAAGGTGACAAAATGTAAGCGAAAGAAATTTTTCGCTGATAAAGTGATTTTTTTTGCAAAATGCTTTGGCATGTAAAAAAGAGTGCTTACTTTTGCGCCATAATTAGCAAAAACAGATATGGCTAAAGTTTTGGCTTACGTTGCCAATAATAATCAGAATAACCAGAATCAGAACCAGAATAATCAGGTTCGGATGGTTACTTCTTTTGGCCAGCGGGAAAGCTAATCATTCAGGGTATATAAAGAACAAGACATAAAAGACTGGTCAATCTGATCAGTCTTTTTTTTGTTCCATACCCACGGACCGATAAACAACAAAAACAATAAATACTATGTGTGGAATAGTTTCAATCTTCAGGATTAAGCAGCAGTCGGAGCAGTTACGTCAGCAGGCTCTTGAGATGAGCCGCCGTATACGTCATCGCGGTCCGGACTGGAGCGGAATCTGGTGCGGAGGATCAGCCATACTGGCTCACGAGCGCTTGAGTATTGTAGATCCCCAGTCGGGCGGTCAGCCCCTTTTCAGCGAGGACCGTCTGCAGGTGCTGGCCGTGAACGGTGAGATTTACAACCATCAGGCTATACGCCGCGAATATGAAGGCCGATACACGTTCAGTACCGGCAGTGACTGCGAGGTTATCCTGGCGCTGTACCGCGATGCTGTACGTGCAGGCGGCAGTCAGGAGGACTTTATCCGCATGCTGGAGCGACTGAACGGCATTTTTGCCTTTGCCCTGTATGATGCAGAGCGTGATGAGTATCTGGTGGCGCGTGACCCCATAGGCGTTATACCTCTATATATAGGAAAGGATAAGGAGGATCATATCTGCGTAGCCAGTGAGCTAAAGGCTCTTGAGGGTATCTGCACCGAGTATGAGCCGTTCCTTCCGGGACATTTCCTGAGCAGCCGCACAGGTCATATCGAGCGCTGGTACACCCGTGACTGGTTCAAATATGATGCCGTGAAGGACAACAAGGCCGATGTAAAGGAGTTGCACGATGCACTTGAGGCTGCAGTCAAGCGCCAGCTTATGTGTGATGTGCCCTATGGAGTACTTCTTTCGGGTGGTCTGGACAGTTCGGTGATATCGGCCATTGCCAAGAAAAACGCAGCACGCCGCGTTGAGACCGATGACCAGCAAGAGGCCTGGTGGCCGCGTCTGCACTCTTTTGCAGTAGGTCTTAAGGGTGCTCCGGATCTGGCCAAGGCGCGTGAGGTGGCCGAGCACATAGGTACCGTACACCATGAAATCAACTACACGGTCCAGGAGGGTCTGGATGCTATAAGAGACGTAATTTATTTTATTGAAACATACGATGTTACAACCGTGCGTGCCAGCACTCCTATGTACCTTCTTGCCCGCGTTATACGCAGCATGGGAATCAAGATGGTACTTAGCGGCGAGGGTGCCGATGAGGTCTTTGGAGGCTACCTCTATTTCCATAAAGCTCCAGACGCGCAAGCTTTCCATGAGGAGACCGTACGTAAAATCTCAAAACTTCACCTTTATGACTGCCTGCGTGCCAACAAGTCACTTGCAGCATGGGGCGTTGAGGGACGCGTTCCGTTCTTAGACAAGGAGTTCCTGGATGTGGCAATGCGCATGAACCCTGCCGCCAAGATGTGTCCGGGCCGGGAGATTGAGAAACGCGTGGTACGTGAGGCGTTTGCCGATATGCTGCCCGAGAGCGTTGCATGGCGCCAGAAAGAGCAGTTCAGCGACGGAGTTGGGTACAGCTGGATAGACTCTCTCAAGGAGATAACCGCAGCTGCCGTCAGTGACGGGCAGATGGCCCATGCGGCAGAGAGATTCCCCATAAACACCCCCATGAACAAGGAGGAGTACTATTACCGCTCTATATTTGAGGAGCATTTCCCCAGCGAGTCTGCCGCGCGTTGCGTACCCAGTGTTCCAAGCGTAGCCTGCTCTACGGCAGAGGCCCTCAAGTGGGATGCAAGTTTCAGTAAACTGAACGATCCCAGCGGACGTGCGGTAAAGGGTGTGCATGAAAATGCCTATAAATGAGTGCATAAAGTGACAATAATTACGGATTAAACATATTTTAAGTATCAATTTGAGAATATAATTAACGTTTTGTGTACAAAAAGTTGTAATAATGCGTAATTTTGCATCGTTTTGTATGCAAATAAATAAAACACCAAAAACATAAAGCTATGAGTAAACTTAGATTTGATGTGGTGCAGGATGCTTTCAAGAAGAAAGCGGCTGCTGTGGAGACACCCGCAGGAAAGATTTCCGACTATTTCGGAGAGTTGGTATTCAACCGTGACAAGATGCGCAAGTATCTTGATTCCAAGACTTTCAATGCTCTGGTCAACTGCATCGACAACGGTGCTCATCTGGACGCTGCCACTGCCGACGGCGTGGCTGCAGGCATGAAGACCTGGGCTCTGGAGCACGGCGTTACACACATTACTCACTGGTTCCAGCCTCTTACCGACGGTACCGCCGAAAAACACGACTCTTTCATGGAGTATGACGGCAAGGGCGGAATGATTGAGACTTTCGATGGCAAGGCACTCGTTCAGCAGGAACCGGATGCATCATCGTTCCCCAGCGGAGGTATCCGCGCCACATTCGAGGCCCGTGGCTATACAGCATGGGATCCTACATCGCCTGTTTTCATTCAGGATGATACACTTTGCATACCTACCGTATTCATATCATATACCGGCGAGGCTCTTGACTACAAGACACCGCTCAAGAAGGCTCTTAAGGCTGTCAACGACGCAGCCCTGCCTATCTGCCGCATGTTTGACCCCAAGGTAAACAAGGTTATGTCTTACCTGGGTTGGGAGCAGGAGTATTTCCTGGTCGATGAGGACCTTTACGCAGCCCGCCCGGACCTGATGCTTACAGGCCGAACTCTGATGGGACACGCATCGTCCAAGAACCAGCAGCTGGATGACCACTACTTTGGTGCCATTCCTTCACGCGTGGCAGCTTTCATGCGTGACATTGAGATTGCCGGTTACAAGCTTGGTATTCCGCTTAAGACACGTCATAACGAGGTGGCACCCAACCAGTTCGAGCTGGCTCCCATCTACGGTGAGACCAACCTTTCAAACGACCAGAACCAGCAGATGATGAACGTGATGAACAGCATAGCCCGTAAGCACGGATTCGTGGTTCTGTTCCACGAGAAGCCTTTTGACGGTATCAACGGTTCCGGAAAGCACAACAACTGGTCACTTGGTACCGATACCGGTACACTGCTGCTTGCTCCCGGTAAGGATGCTATGGGCAACCTGCAGTTCGTTACATTCTTTGTAAACGTTCTGGCTGCAGTTCAGAAGCACAATGATCTGCTCAAGGCATCAATAGCAACCGCAACCAATGCACACCGTCTGGGTGCCAACGAGGCACCTCCCGCAATTGTATCGGCTTTCCTGGGCCGTACCATGACCGCCGTGCTCAAGAAACTGCTTGAGGTTCCGTCCGATACTCCAATCGAGATTGCCGGCAAGAAGGGCAAGTCACTGGGGCTGGTTGAGATACCTGAGATATTCGTGGATAACACCGACCGTAACCGTACATCACCGTTCGCGTTTACCGGTAACCGATTTGAGTTCCGTGCCGTTGGTTCAAGCGCTAACTGCGCAGGTGCCATGACAACCCTGAACGCAGCAGTTGCAGAGCAGCTCATTGCATTCAAGAAGGATGTTGACAAGGCCATGAAGGCCGGCAAGCCCATGAACATAGCCATCATGGATACCCTTAAGCCTATCATCAAGAGCATAATCGATGTGGTTTGCTTTGACGGTAACGGTTATACCGATGAGTGGAAGGCTGAGGCCAAGAAACGCGGTCTGGATGTTGAGACCAACGTTCCCAAGATGTTCAAGGCATTTACAAACTGGGCGTGTATTCAGAGAAGGAGCTTGAGGCCCGCAACGAGGTCAAGTGGGAGACATATACCAAGAAGGTACAGATTGAGGGTCGCGTGATAGGCCGTATGGCTATCAACCATATCATTCCCGCAGCTCTGGCTTATCAGACCAAACTGCTCAAGAACATTGACCTTATGAAAGATGTGTTTGGTGAGCAGTATTCGGCTATGGCCGGTGTAAGCATGGGTATCGTTACCCGCATATCGGAACTTGTTACGGATCTGCGTCAGCAGGTTGACAGCATGGTAGAGGCCCGCAAGAAGGCTAACGTCATCGAGGATGAGTACGAGAAAGCTCTGGCTTACCACGAGATTGCAGAGAGCCTGTTCCCGCTCCGCAAGACCATCGATAAACTTGAGGAGATTGTGGACAACGATATGTGGCCGTTGCCCAAGTATCGTGAGCTCCTCTTTATCAATTAATTTAGAATTTAGAGTTGAGAATTGAGAATTAGGGTGGCCGCCTATAAGCGGCACCCTTTTTATAGAAAACACGAGTGTGGTAATAACCATTGCAGAAAAACAAATTCCTATGATAAAGACACGTGGATTATATGATCCTCAGAACGAGCATGATGCCTGCGGAATAGGCATGATGGTCAATCTGAAGGGAAACAAGACGCACCAGCTGGTGGATGAGGCCCTGACGCTGCTTGAGAACATGAAGCACCGCGGAGCCGAGGCTGCCGATAACAAGAGTGGTGACGGTGCCGGAATAATGGTCCAGATACCGCATGAGTTCATTCTGCTTCAGGGTATTCCTGTACCCGAGCGTCTGCACTACGGTACCGGACTGGTGTTCCTGCCCAAGGACGGCAAATTGCGTGAGCAGTACCTGGATATTATCCGTCAGGAGACCGAGAAGATGGGACTGCAGTTGTCAAATACCCGTGACGTTCCCGTAAACAGCAATATCCTGGGTGATGCAGCGCTGGCAACCGAGCCTGCCACAGTCCAGATATTCGTGACCGGAGCCGCCCAGATTGACGGTCTTGAGACCAAGTTGTATAAGATACGCAAACATGTGGAGCAGCGTATTGACAACCGTGATTTCTATATCGTGTCACTGTCAAGCCGCATCATGGTATATAAAGGTATGCTCACATCGACACAGCTCCGTGAGTACTATCCGGACCTGAGCAGTCCCAACTTTACCAGCGGCATTGC
>CADCLI010000029.1 GCA_902802285.1 uncultured Bacteroidales bacterium | reverse complement strand
TTTCCGGACTGTCAAAAAGATGTCTTGCTGTCAGAAGCTGAGAGGGTTGGATAAAAGGTTCATCACCCTGTATGTTAACCACTACATCGGCATTGACACCGCATTTGCAGAAGGCCTCGTAACATCGGTCGGTACCACTCTTGTGATCCGATCTGGTCATTATCGGAGTAAAACCTCCATCAATAACGGCTTTGTAAATCCGGTCATCATCGGTTGCCACAAAAACATGATCAAACACCTTGCTGGCCTGTTCACATACACGGATTACCACTGGCTTACCTCCAAGGATGGCCAAAGGCTTTGCGGGAAAACGCGTAGATGCATAACGGGCCGGTATGATAGCTGCAAATTCCATCAGAAAGAATCTATAGAGTAATTATCAAGTATTTCACCTTCAGGATTCATGTCTCCGGCGCATGGATCGTAGTTTTTGGGGATATCAAACCTTGTACTGGGAAGATAGCCTAAAACCGCCGAATCGGCATAAACCTTATCCATGAACATTCCGAATATCGGTAATGCCGCATGTGCGCCCTGTCCATGATCCATATCATCAAAATGGATGTCACGGTCTTCACCTCCTACCCAGCAACCGGCCACAAGATCCGGAGTATACCCCATAAACCATGCGTCGGAATGGTTGTCTGTGGTGCCTGTTTTGCCGCCGCAGTCTATCTTGCAGAATGTCGGGAACAGGCGTGAACTGCGCAGACGGGTTCCTGTGCCCTCATTCACAACGGCACGCATCATGTCTATCATCTTGTACGAAGTCTCCTCACTGACCACCTCATTGCTTCTGGCAGTGAACTGGGCAAGAATATTACCTTCGGAATCCTCAATACGTGTCACATAAAGAGGAGAAGTACGTATGCCGTGGTTAACAAAAACAGTATATGCGCTCACCATCTCCTGAACCGATACGTCACATGTTCCAAGACAGAGCGAGTAAACAGGCTCGATAGCCTGATTGCGCAGTCCGAATTCATGAAGAAGATTAACAAATGCATAAGGACTGAGATTACTCATCAGGTATGCTGTCACATTGTTGTTTGACCGGGAAAGGCCCCATTTGAGAGAGACAAGTTGACCAAGCATCTGCTTACCGTCATCCTTGGGTTGCCATATCTGACCCGACTCGGTAAGTATGGTCTGAGTCTGGTTTATGGTCTGGTCGCACGGTGAATAACCACTTTCCATAGCCAGTGAATACAGATAGGGTTTCATCGTCGAACCCACCTGACGGCGCCCCGCCGTTACCATGTCATATTGGAATGCCCTGTAATCCGGACCTCCGACATAAGCCCTGACGTATCCTGTCCGGGGTTCCATGCACATGAATCCTGTCCTCAGATAGAATTTCATATATCTGATGGAATCCATAGGGGACAGTATCGTGTCTATGTCTCCGTCATAAGAGAATACCGTCATTTGACACGGTGTCCTGAATACCTTCATTATTGAATCCTCACTGGCACCACGGGACTTGAGACCACGATACCGGTCTGTCTGCTGAATGGCACGGTCCATTATACGGTTGATTTCATCGGCCGACAGTTTCGATGTAAAAGGAGCGCTCCTGACATTCCTTTTGGCCTTGAAGAAATCAGGCTGGAGATAATCCTGCAATTGAGCTGCGACAGCCTCTTCGGCATACTGCTGCATACGGGAATCTATGGTGACGAACACTTTCAGACCGTCAGTATAAAGGTTATAAGGTTCACCGTTATTATTCAGATTCTTGTTGCACCATCCGAAAAGGGGATCCTGTTCCCAATCCAGCGAATCCTCATAGAACTGCTGCATCTGCCACCCCCTGTAATTTTCACGTTCAGGTTTCTGTTTCCTCATTATGGAACGCAGATATTCCCTGAAATATGTAGCCTGCCCCACCTTATGATCCACTTTGTGGTAATTGAGGACCAGGTCGGTAGCCTGAAGTGAATCGGTTTCGGCAGCACTCAGGAAACCGGCCTTCTCCATCTGGCTTAATACCACATTCCTGCGCTCCCTGGTTTTCTCCTTGCGTCTGAGGGGATTATAAAGAGATGCGTTCTTGCACATACCTACCAGCATTGCAGACTCCTCGGCATTCAGTTCTGAAGGGTGTTTACCGAAATAGGTCATAGATGCTGTGTAAATTCCTACGGCATTGTTTACAAAATCATATTTGTTAAGATAAAGAGTGAGGATTTCCTCTTTGGTATAGCAACGTTCCAGTTTCACAGCCACGACCCATTCGATAGGCTTCTGGAGTGCGCGCTGCACGGAACTGCGTGCAACATGCTCGGTATAAAGCTGTTTGGCAAGCTGCTGGGTAATAGTACTGCCGCCGCCGGCACTTCGCTGCTGAAGTATGACACGCTTTACAACCGCCCTGACCAGAGCCTTGAGATCTATTCCGGAGTGTTCCTGAAAGCGGACATCCTCTGTCGCTATCAAAGCCTTGACCAGATAGGGCGACAATTCATCAAAATCAACCCAGACACGATTGTCTTCGCTGCGTGCGAAAGTACCCAACACAACCCCATCGGCCGAGATGATCTGAGTGGCAAACTTGTCTATAGGATTCTCAAGATCCTCAACTGAAGGGGTATTGCCTATCCAACCCTTGCTTATGCCTCTGAAAATGATGAATACAGACAGGATTCCGATAAAGAACAAAATCCACAATCCCAATAATATCCGCTTAACTGTCTTTGTCATATACCACAATACAATATTTTACAAAAATAACACAAAAACACGGTACCTAAAACACTACCGGCACAAAAAACCGCTTTTTACGGAAAGTTATGAACAAGCTTTCCGATAGTTGGTATTTTATTAGTAATTTTGGGCTCCCGAACAAACTACACGCAAATGGACCAAACAGGCAGAAGTCTGATTTCACTCGAAGGGCTTGACAGGGAAGATATACTCTGGCTTCTGAGTCACGCAGCCAGGTTCGAATCCAACCCCAACAGCAAGATCCTTGACGGAAAGATAGTGGCAACGCTTTTTTTTGAGCCGTCCACCAGGACAAGACTGAGTTTTGAAACAGCAGTTAACCGTTTAGGCGGAAGGGTTATCGGTTTTTCCGATGCAGCAACCACAAGTTCATCTAAAGGCGAAACGCTTAAGGACACCATCATGATGGTCAGCAACTATGCTGACCTGATTATCATGCGACACTATCTTGAAGGAGCCGCCAGATATGCAAGCGAAGTTTCTCCGGTGCCTATCATAAACGCCGGAGACGGTGCTAACCAGCATCCTTCGCAGACCATGCTTGACCTCTACTCCATGCTCAAGACACAGGGACGTCTGGACAACCTTCACATCCACCTTGTGGGTGACCTCAAATACGGACGTACCGTCCACTCCATGCTCACCGCAATGAGATTCTTCAACCCCACATTCCATTTCATCTCTCCCGATGAACTGAAGATGCCCGAGGAATACAAGGAGTACTGCCGAAACAACGGCATAAAGTTTGAGGAGCACACCCGTTTTGACGAGGAAACCATAGCCGATGCCGATATCCTGTACATGACACGGGTACAGCGTGAAAGGTTCACCGACCTGATGGAATACGAGCGCGTCAAGGATATGTTCATCCTTAAGAACGATATGCTCCGAAGCGCCAAACCCAACCTGAAGATACTGCATCCGCTGCCCCGCGTAAACGAGATAGCCCAGGATGTAGACTCCAATGAGCACGCATACTATTTCCAGCAGGCCAAGAACGGCCTTTACGTACGCGAGGCCCTGATCTGCAATGCACTCAACCTTCTAAAATGACAGATATGGAAAAGACAGGAAAATCAGAATTGCTGGTAGCGGCACTGGAGAACGGAACCGTTATCGATCATATCCCGTCAGACAAGGTTTTTGACGTGGTAAACCTGCTTAACCTGACCAACATCGACACTCCGATAACCATAGGCGCAAACCTGAGCAGCCGCAAAATGGGAAGCAAAGGTATAATCAAGATAGCTGACAGGTATTTTTCGGAAGAAGAATGCAGCAAACTGTCCGTAATAGCCCCCAACATTGTACTGAACATCATACGCGATTATGAAGTGGCAGAAAAGAAAAGGATAGCCATGCCGGACGAAATAAGGGGTATAGTAAAATGCGGCAACCCCAAATGCATCACAAATCACGAGCCGATGCAAACCGTGTTTGATGTAGTGGACAAGCAAAACGGCACATTAAGATGCCGTTACTGCAACAAAGACATACATAAAGGCAACATCAGACTACTCTGACAATGAAACTGCATATGCTGACATTCCTGGCTTTGCTTCTGCCTGCCATGACAACCCGGGCTCAAGAAACCGGCAAAGCTGAAGATGACGTCCCTGTATTTAATTTGGGCGCCAGGATAGGGTTTGCAGCAACAGGCACTTATATCACGGACGCATTCATAGATGGGCACAAACCGACTGAATATACGCAGGACACACAGATAGGCAACTTTATCGCCTTCCTATTCAGATTCAATTCAAAAAAAATGCTTGTACAGTCCGGAATTGGCCTGAGTTACAACAAGTCTTCCTTCACAATGGACAAGACGAGTTGGGACAGCGAATCGGAGTCAAGAGATGAACTGACCTGCTCATACTCAATGATCTCGGCCACCATACCCCTTCAATTAGGGTTTCACATCGTAAACAGACCGCCATATTGCATGTCGGCATTTACAGGACCACGGCTCAGATACACCCCAGACAAATACTACACGGTTGAATACGGTAACATGCCGCCCTATCAGTTCACCGAATCACCTGCCAGACTGGTCATAGGATGGACAGCAGGTTTCAGCGTGCAGATAGGACGCACCTTCATGGACTTTGAATACGAAGCGTCATTAAACAATATAACCGGACCAATGTATGACACGAGCGGTGCAACCCCGGCTCCCGACTACCGTCTTGACCGGCGGGTGGGCATCATATCTTTCTCATACGGTATCATGTTCTGAAGAATAAACCAACACTTATATAATATGAAGAGAGACCAAGAGATTTTTGACATCATTGAGCGCGAACATCAGCGCCAGGCTAAAGGAATTGAGTTAATTGCTTCCGAAAACTTTGTCAGCGAACAGGTTATGCAGGCTATGGGATCATGCCTCACCAACAAATACGCCGAAGGTTACCCCGGCAAACGTTATTATGGAGGCTGCGAGGTCGTTGACGAAGCCGAAAACCTTGCCATTGCACGCATCAAGAAACTGTTTGGAGCAGAATATGCGAACGTACAGCCCCATTCAGGTGCACAAGCCAACGCCGCCGTTCTTCAGGCAGTCCTGATGCCGGGCGAGACATTTATGGGACTTAACCTTGCTCACGGTGGTCATCTGTCACACGGTTCGGCAGTAAACTCATCAGGAATCCTCTATCATGCAGTAGGTTATGACCTGAACCCGGAGACCGGACGTGTAGATTATGACAAGATGGAACAACTTGCCTTAGAGGTGAAACCAAAGCTGATAATCGGAGGCGGTTCGGCTTATTCCCGCGAATGGGATTATGCCCGTATGCGCAAAATTGCCGATATGGTAGGTGCACTGCTGATGATAGACATGGCTCACCCTGCAGGTCTGATAGCAGCCGGTCTGCTTGACAATCCTGTAAAGTATGCTCACATAGTAACCTCCACTACCCACAAAACCTTGCGTGGACCACGCGGCGGAATCATCCTGTTGGGTAAGGACTTTGAAGACCCCCGCGGACGCAAGACTCCAAAGGGAGAGACCAAGATGATGTCACAACTGATTGACTCAGCAGTATTTCCCGGAACACAGGGCGGTCCTCTGGAGCACGTGATAGCAGCCAAGGCCGTCGCTTTCGGTGAGGCTCTCCAGCCAGAGTTCAAAGAGTACCAGATCCAGGTTCAGAAAAACGCCAAGAAACTGGCCGAGGAGTTGACCAAGCGCGGATTCACAATAGTATCCGGCGGTACAGACAACCACAGCATGTTGGTTGACCTTCGTTCAAAGTACCCCGACCTGACCGGCAAGGTAGCAGAGAAGGCTCTTGTTGCAGCTGATATCACAGCCAACAAGAACATGGTTCCTTTTGATTCACGCAGCGCCTTCCAGACTTCAGGCCTGAGATTCGGAACCCCGGCAATAACCACCCGCGGTGCCAAGGAAGACATGATGGTCATCATAGCAGAGTTAATTGAAGAGGTACTGAATGCCCCTGATGATGAAACAGTGATTGCAAAAGTTCGCGCACGCGTCAACAACATGATGAAGGATTATCCCATGTTTGCATATTGATAAAACAGGATAATACAAGTATCAATCGTTCAATAGCCCGGCAGTATTCCGCCGGGCTATTATTTTTCAAAACAATAAAAATTGATAATTTCAAAAATAATTTTTGCAAAATCGTAAATTCTTTATATATTTGCAACGCACATGCAACCAAAACAATATGAAAGGAACTATTTTAAAGACATTTTTGCCGATTGTTGTTTTCACAATCTTTTCTTGCACTGCAAATGATGAGATGGAATCGTTTGACGAATTCGAAAAACGCAAGGACGTCAGTTTCGACATTGCCATAACGAGAGACGGAAGAATCAACTCAAAAGCGGAGGGAGGCTATGACAACGTCCTGGTTGAGGCCGACAATGAAGCTAAGCTGGATCCGAGCAAACCATTCGGCCTTATGGGCATAGACGCCAAGACCAGCGCTGTGCTGATCAACAACCAACGTATATTCGAGACAGCGGGAATCAGGTCCGCCACTTTTGATTCAAGGAACTGGTACAGTACAGAGAACATACTGTTGAGTGCATATTATCCTCATGTCGAGGAGACTGAATTCCTGTCCGGCAACAGGACTTACATCATTCCCTATCGTGCAGACGACGCCAAGGCCGGCCCTCTGGTTTCAAACACGGTAGAACGCCGAACATCATATCTGGATGTCATTCCACTGGTATTCCGCCATATCACCAATGATATAGGATTCAGGATTTGTGACATCACGTTTGACCCCCAACTGAGAGGACACATCAGACTCAGAAAACTCTCAGCCCACAATTTTGCGACAGAAGGTTTCTACATTGACTCTATCGGCAACAACGGAGGAATCTGGATTCAGAGAACCATTTGTGATGAGATCGGAGTATTTGAAGGCAATGCAAGGGTTGGTGTCGGTGCAGCCAACGAACTGTTTGTAGGATCCGACAACCTTGTTTCCGAAAGAAAACGCAGCAGCCGTTTCTATGCCATTCCCGATGAAATCAAGATGGGCAAGCAATATATAGAAGTGGTATTTGACGTTGACGAATTCGATTATAACGGACAACACTACAAAGAGTTAAAGAATCAGGTACAGAAATTTCCCCTCTACGGTGTCCTGAACGGGAACAGCAGCATATGCGGAAAGCAATATACTTTCCATCTTGGACTTGACCTGGGAACAATATATCAACCGATTGAATTCACAGCATCCGTCACGGATTGGGAACACAATTATGATGTTGATATCAATAATGTCTGGGGAGAAAACAAGATATACGAAGACAACAATTTCTTCTGATATAGACTTGACGGATGCTTAGAACTGTAATTTCATTCCTGCCCGGCATAACATGCCTTTTCTGGATAGCCTTGAACCCTTTGCTTCGTAAGAGAGACAATGGGTTTAGGGCATTTCAACTATTACTGGCATGCATTGGATTAGCTACCCTGTCCGAAGCAGGTATTCCATCCGAAAACAGCACTGTGATGCTGTCATGCTATCTTTCAAGACAGTTCTTTGCACTGAATGTCATTCCTGTCGTACTTATATTAATCAGATTCCTGACATCTGACAACAGCATCAGAGTATCGGCTCCAATATGGTTCGCCATACCCATCTCAATTCTGTTTGCCGAAATCATACTGGTTGCCTTGTGCGGTGCCGACGCATTCATCTCATGTATCAGCAACATCTCTGGCTTGTCAGCATTAGGAGATGACAAAGCAGAACGCCTCATCATCTTCTGCACTGTCTGGTCATACTATCCGATACTGGCCTTACAGTTCTGTGTATTTATGGTCCGGATAATAAAAGAGATCAGGCGAAACACATCACCCCAGTTGTTCAACTGTCAAGCAATGGTGATAGTATTCCTGTTGCTGGAAACTGCAGGCCTGTTTGACAGCCGGATAACCCGAATCGTGACACCGACAGCCTGCGCAATGCTTTCCGCCATACTGTTTTTCTCATCCTATTACGGGTTGTATCCGACAGTTGAGAGAGTCACAATCCGCGATATCATCGGCAACATAGGCTCAGGCATGACAACATATCCTGCAGGACTGTACAACACCCGTAATCCTGAAAGAACGGATAACCATGGGCTGAATGGGGACAGCATACAGAATGACTCCAATATTAACCGACAGTCATCTCAACAAGACTCCGGAAATCCCCAAATCATGAGAGAGCCGTCGTCTATCCTGAATGATGTTCGTCAGACACAGGCGGACGAAGACTATCTGAGAATCCGGTTTGAAGACCTGATAGTAACCGAGCAGCTGTTTCTCAGGCAGGGAATCAGGATTTCCGATATCGCATCGATGCTTGACTCCAACAGGACATATATTTCCAGATTGGTCAACAACACATATAATATGAGTTTCTCTGACTATATCAATACGTTGAGGATAGACTATGCAGAGCAATATCTGCTGCATCACAAAGATGCCAAACAATCTGACATTGCCGCAGCATGCGGTTTCACCAACGCTTCGGCTTTCAACAATGTTTTCAAGAAAATCACAGGAGTGACCCCCAAAATATGGCTGGCCACCAGATCATAGAATTGGTATTAGCACGTTATGGACAACACAAAAGACTATTCAAGGTTCACAGTACTTATTGTTGACGACATCCCTGTCAACATAATTCTGCTCAAGACTATGTTAGCCAGAACCAACGTAGGGATATTGACTGCGACCAATGGCGAAAATGCATTGGAGATAGTCAGGAAACAAAAGCCCGAGCTGGTACTGCTGGACATTCATATGCCTGTTATGGATGGCATGGATGTGCTTAAGGAGATAAAGGCAGATCCCGAACTGGAAAAGATTCCGGTCATAATGGTATCTGCATATACATCAGCTGAAGACATAGAACGATCAATGAGTCTGGGAGCGTCAGGGTTCATAAAGAAGCCGGTTATTATGGATAATCTGATATCAAGCGTAAAATCAGAGCTGGACAAGATTTGATTAATTACAAATAGTTGATTATATTTGCCGGAAACAACAAAGGACTACATTATGACACCTACCGACATCAAGAACATAGACCTGTCCAGGCACACTGTACTGGCAGTCGATGATATTCCCATGAACCTGTTGCTGATCAGCAAGATACTGTCAAGGCTGAATATTACCATAAGTACAGCGGCAAACGGCAGGGAGGCATTGGATTTCATCGCTAAGAAAAAGCCCAGCCTTGTACTGCTGGATCTTATGATGCCTGAAATAGACGGTTATGAAGTTCTGAGAAGGTTAAGAGAGAATCCGGAAACAAAAAACCTGCGTGTAGTCATCTTGTCAGCACTTAATTCCAATGAAGATATCGTGAAAGGATTCAATATGGGCGCCAATGATTTCATAACCAAACCCATAATCCTGGAAAAACTGACCAGTTGCGTGGTGACTCAACTTCAACTTGTTGAGCTGGCAGGGCAATGAGTCAGATGTGAATTCCCTTTTCCTTAATCTCATCATCAGCTTTCTTCTTCTCTTCCATTAGAAGCATAAGAAGCCACTCGCTTTGTTCCTTGCCTATTCCCAAGTCACGGCAAGCCGATTCATATCTGTTAAGGACTGCCTCCTGATATCTGTGATATGTAGCTGATTTTATAATCTCTTCCTCTATTGTTTCATGTTCTATCCTGTAACTGTCCTCATAATAATCACGATATGACTTCTCTGTGACCAGTTTCAGACAGAAGAAGAACATGGCTCCTGTAAGTATGACTACCCCGAAGACACCCATCAAAAGAGGTAACTTCTGGATCAGTGCCAACATCGCCATTATCCCTCCGGCCAGAAAGCACAATACGGCAACGACCAGATAATGGTTCTTGATTATGATACCTTTCAATCCCGATTTCTTCATATCAGATCAGTATTTTCCTGTTTTGTAAAACCTTAATTTTCATATCATTCTCCAACTCCTTGGAATTCATCGCCATGCGGTACGCATTCCGGGACTCC
Organism: uncultured Bacteroidales bacterium; assembly: GCA_902802285.1. Taxonomy (GTDB): domain Bacteria; phylum Bacteroidota; class Bacteroidia; order Bacteroidales; family Bacteroidaceae; genus Colenecus. The sequence goes on along the minus strand of CADCLI010000029.1, from coordinate 3,744 downwards.
AGTTCGCGGCGGTTTCTCTCACGCAAATCATCCAGGTTCTTATTCAGTGTCCATTGCGAGAACAATATGACAACCGTAACAAGCATGAACAAAAACAGGAAACCGAACATGATTGACATCTCCTGCTGAGATTTGAGACGTTGTGCCTCCAATCTTAAACGCGCATTGTTCAGTTCCGCATCAAGTATGGCCATATCCTCATTCTGCACCGCTATATAGATAGAATCCTTTGCCCTCATTAGCCCGTCCAACTGATTGTATGCATTAAGGTAATCATTGTCCATCAGGTATATGAGCCTTTTCTGCCCGTAACGTTCCTTTTCGGTGGCTAAAGAGTCCGATTTTACCAAAGCCTCGTGCAGCATTCCCTGAGAACGCATCCAGCATATCTCTATCATGAGTCTGGTGTCACGATCGGTTTGCGAGTAATATAACGGATTATCAATTAGCTCCTTATACACACGATTGAAATCGTCTTTCAACCCCTGGGCATCATAGAGATATACTTTCGTCATCAGGTTCTTTATCCTGAGAGAAGGATAAAAATCCTGGAATTCTTCGGCAAGTGAGCAGTATTCTTCAACTTCATCAAAGCGCCCCAACTTTATCAGTTCACGGGCAATCAGATTGTAAATGGTCGGCAATTCCTGCTCCTCCTTGGCACGTTTGCAATATTCTGCCGCCTTATTGAAATTTGATATGGCCAACTCGGAATTGGACCTGAATGACTGGATAAGACCTATCACCCTATGTGAGTACATCTGTCCCAGGTTACTTCCCGAACGGGCGGCGAATGATGACATCCATCTGGCTTCGAGCATTGCGTCCGATATTCGTCCTGCCATGATGAGCATATTGCAATAATCATGCATTGTCAGGAAATAGAACTCCCGCATAGGAGTACTGTAATCAGACATTGATTTCAGTTCACTTATGATCTCATCCACACGGGCAGTATCGTTTCTGATGAATCTGGGAGGAAGTTCCAAAGACAAGGCGAGCATCCGGATACGTGAATCACTTTTATAGACTCCGAAACGGTAAATCGAATCAGCCAATGGTATGTTTGATTCATCAAATTGTCTGATGCGCCCACTGGCATACCTCAGATACAACTCATTGCCTACCCCAAGACGGTTTCTTATCTGCCCGAAAGAACAGACAAATGAAACATTCACCAACAAAAGCAGCAACAGCCGTCTGATATATAAGCCCATACTGTCATTATTTAATATATGCCTTGAATGTGGAATGGAAGCAACTGCCTATACCGGGTTTACTCTCGACACCGACTTCGCCATCCATCTTCTCTGTAATCATCTTGGCGATGGTTAGCCCCAGACCCACTCCGGTCTTGAACATATCATCTTTCCAGAATATATTGAACACTTTCTTAAGTCTCCTGCTCTCTATTCCACAGCCCGTATCATCAACAAACAGCCGGACCTTCTCTTCACTTATGTTATAGTGCCAGCCCAGCCAGACCGTTCCCTTGTCCGTAAACTTGAAAGCGTTCTTGATATACTGCCCCAGTACCGCCTGAATCCTGTCGGGATCTATGATGGAGAACACATGGTCACGTCCGTGTTCAAATACGAAATTCAGATTGGCAGGCTTCTTTCCGACCCACTCATCATATATACGTTGCATCAGGGGTGCTATTTCTGTCTCTACCGGATTAACATCCACCCTGCCGCTCTCAAAGCGTGAGAACTGGAGTATATCCTCTATCATCTCTCCCAACAGATTGGAATTATCGCGTATCAGTTTGATAATCTGTTCCCTTTCTTCGCCCTGAATCATGCCGTCATCCGTACTCAACAGTTGCGCAAATCCCAATATGGCATTGAGCGGAGTCCTGATCTCATGACTGATATTCATAAGGAACGTCTCCTTATTGGTTATCTCTTCGGCCACCAAGGCTGCCTCTGTCATGTATTCGTTATAAACCACCGTATCGTTTATGTCAATAACAATACCCGACAGCAGCTCCAGATTCTCCAGACGGTGTTCATCGGTTGTTGTGATATTCAGGTTTGGCCGGAACTGCCACCACCTGTAACTCTCACCTCCATCCCTGGTGAGACGGAAATCCTTGGTTGAAACCGTTTTGCCGGCAGCAATTGTAGCCAGCAATTCGGCAAAAACATCAGAATCATCCGGATGAAGCATCGGTTCAAGTTCAATCAGATCATCAGGCGAACTGATTACGATACAATCGGCGTTCTGAAGTGCCATATCCAGCATTATCCGCTCATTGTCTATCTCATCCAGCGCATTCTGGAGTTGAGCATCCCTTTTACGGAAAAGAATGTAGAGTCCAAGGAACAACAGCCCTAAAAACAGTAAAACGACTAATGCCATAAACAAAACAGACAACAGCGGATGCTGTACACGCCATGGAGCACTGACAATGACGAAATCACTGCTGAAATCATCGTACTTCATGTCAAGCAGTTCCATTGCCCTCCAGGACATATAATAATTGGCCTCGTGTTCCTTGATAGGCAGACTGCCGGCCGGTTCACCGTGCAGGATTCTAGCCACATACGAGGCCTGATCCCTGGCCACGGTCTCATAAGAGGCGAAATAGCCGCAAAGGGCACGTCTGGAACCATCGCCGAAACCATCCCTCACAGCCGAGAACTGAGGTTTCAGAGTTTTACTGAGAACCTGTTCATTGTCAATATCCCTCTTTAAGGTCAGGAACGGAGTCATGGTAAGACTGTTAAGAATCTTGACCCTGTGCTTATGATAATCACCGTCACTCCGATAGTCGTTCAACTCCGGTGAGGCATTCGAAAAGACATTGATGAATATGGAGTCCTTATATTTTTCGGCCAACTGCTCCAGAGAGAGGTCCTTTACATGATAATCCATATTGTTCACATAGGGAGGCCTGTTCAGCTCGGCACGCAGTCTCTCACGGATGCGTTTGTCGTAATCAGTAGTATCCAACTCAATGACGACCACATTGGAATACATATGCTGCCCCGGAACAGCTGTATAATGCGCCATACGGACAGCCAGTTCAATATTTCGTTGGACATTGAGCAGATCGGTACACACCGCGATGTTTGTACTGTTTCTTATGAGGTTCCAGTCAGGGCAACGAAGTCCCGCTGCGACCAGGGGAATACTGTCGACTGGAGGCAGCCAATTAGAGTATTTCCCTTCAAGATAGAGACTTAAAGTCCTGTCATCAATACAGCATACCACATCCGGAACCCATTTATCATCGTTAAGACGCTTAAGGGAAGCCTCCAACGCATCTGATTGTGCAAGATCCAGATGTCCCGAAGAATACACATTCCTTATATCGGCATTGATTCCGTTCTCAGCCAGTGACCGGGAAAGCGTATTCTCATATATTCTGTAATTCCTGAAAATGGAATCATACACAAACAGACAGAGGACATTATAACTTTTATCATCTTTCTGATTATACCTGACATCATTCCTGTTAAGACAACCCGAAATGAGGAATGGCAGGAGTATCAATATGGCAATAATCCTTTTCATGGCTGCAAAGTATCTGTTTTGTTTTCAACAGGAAGGCGGAACCAGAACCTGCTTCCCTGCCCCAGTTTGCTGGTAAAACCGTACTGGCCGTTCTGTTTCTCTATGATTGAACCGCAAATGTCAAGTCCAAGTCCGGTACCTTTGTAATTGCCCTTGACCATACCGAACCGCTGTCTTACTATTGCACTGTCCTCCTCACTTATTCCGATACCGGTATCTGCG
>CADCLI010000028.1 GCA_902802285.1 uncultured Bacteroidales bacterium | reverse complement strand
CAATATGTGTTGAGATATAACGTTGGCGTTGGCTTTAGCCTTGGCTCTTAGCGAGCCTTTGGCCCGAATGCATAACGGAAGGTGGCCAATGCCAACGCTAACGCCAAAGTAATTAATTATGGCTATAGTAAAACCATTTCAGGGAATCCGTCCGCCCAAGGAACTTGTCGAGAAGGTGCAGAGCCGTCCGTACGATGTACTCAACTCAGAGGAGGCCAAAGCCGAGGCAGCAGGTAACGAGATGTCCCTTTATCACATCATCAAGCCTGAGATTGATTTTGATCCCATAGCCGAGGAGACCGATCCCCGTGTGTATGCTAAGGCCGCCGAGAACTTCAAGAAGTTTCAGGACAAGGGCTGGCTCAAGCGTGACACCAAGGAGCAGTACTACATCTACGCTCAGACTATGCAGGGCAAGACCCAGTACGGTCTGGTGGTTTGCGCATACGTGGAGGATTACCTTAAGGGCAACATCAAGAAACATGAACTGACCCGTGCCGATAAGGAGGAGGACCGCATGAAGCATGTCCGCGTAAACAACGCCAACATCGAGCCGGTGTTCTTTGCCTATCCCGATGACAAGGTGCTTGACGAGCTTGTTGCCAAGTACGTAAAGGGGGCTCCCGAGTACGATTTTGTTGCCCAGGGCGACGGTTTCCGTCATCAGCCCTGGATAATAGACAAGGATGAGGATATCAAGACCGTAACCGAAAGGTTTGCCGGTATTCCTTCACTCTACATAGCCGACGGACACCACCGCTCAGCCGCTGCTGCCCTGGTTGGTGCCGAGAAGGCCCGCCAGAATCCCAACCATCGCGGTGATGAGGAGTATAACTACTTTATGGCAGTCTGCTTCCCGGCTTCACAGCTCACAATCATCGACTACAACCGCGTGGTCAAGGACTTGAACGGCATGACATCGGACCAGTTCCTCAAGGCACTGGAGAAGAACTTTGTTGTAGAGAAAAAGGGTAAGGATATATTCAAGCCGTCAGAACTCCACACGTTCTCACTCTATCTGGACGGAGAGTGGTATAAGCTGACTGCAAAGAAGGGGACATTCGATGATTCAGACCCCATCGGCGTTCTTGATGTGACAATATCATCAAACCTGATTCTGGACCAGTTGCTTGGTATAAAGGACTTGCGCCGCGACAAGAGGATTGATTTTGTTGGTGGCATACGCGGTCTTAGAGAACTCAAGCGCCGTGTTGACAGCGGTGAGATGAAGATGGCTCTGGCGCTCTATCCCGTTTCAATGAAACAACTTATGGATATAGCCGATACGGGCAACATCATGCCGCCCAAGACCACTTGGTTTGAGCCTAAGCTCCGCTCCGGTCTCGTGATACACTCACTCGACTAATTGAGAATTGAGAATTGAGAATTATAAAAATGGCTCGGAAGATTTCCGGGCCATTTTTAATGTCGCAGGCTTTACGCAGGTGCTTGTTAATTCTCAATTCTCAATTGTCAATTGGAAAGACTCTGTCTTTCCTGGGGAGTTTGGCATTGACTTCGTTGTAGGCGTGGCGGGTAAGTTCCTCTATGAGGGGACGGTCCACATCGGCATCCAGACGTATCTGGTTCCAGTATTTCTTGTTCCAGTGGAACGCGCCTTCTATTGCGGCGTAATGGTCACGCAGTTCCTGTGCACGGTCGGGGTCACACTTGAGTACCACAATATCGGGCTTATCGAGTGTAATGCAGGCAAATATCTTGCCTTTGATACGGAATACCACAACCGTATCGTCAAACGGCATATCCTCGGTAACCAGCGGCAGACTCAGGCAGTATTCGCGGAACTGTTCTATATCCATAACGCGTTTCAGTTCAACAGTTTGACAATCTGCTCCAGGTAGTGGGCATCGGTCTTATCAAAGGTGTTCAGATACCTGCTGTCAATGTCTAGTACGGCCGATAACTTATCGGCTTTGAATACGGGTACAACTATTTCGCTGCGGGACTCACTGCTGCAGGCTATGTGTCCCGGGAACTTCTCCACATCTGGTACTACTATAGTCTCGCGGCGTTGCCAGGATGTTCCGCACACTCCTCGGCCGAATGCTATCCTTGTACAGGCAATAGGGCCTTGGAAAGGTCCAAGTACCAGTTGCTCCTTGCCGTCGGAGCCTTTGCGGATTATATAGAATCCTGTCCACCAGAATCCCATTGTCTCATGGATGAGAGCCGCCAGATTGGCCATATTTGCTATCAGATCATTTTCTCCGTCCAGCAATGCTGCCGCCTCTTTAAGCAACTGCGTGTATTTGAGTTCTTTGTCTGTCATTTGATTATTATCCTCTGGTTTTCTGGCGTTCCGCTTTTTCCGCGTAATGTGACATTATATATTCCTTTAGGCATTGCCGATGTATCAAATGATACTGTACCGTCTTTGACGACGGATGATTCAAGTACTTGACCTGACATGCCTGATACCGTCACATTGTCATTGCCGGTAGATTCTGAAACATGAATATCCAAACGGCTTCCTTGCTCTATCACTGTCGGGCTTATTCCCATCCTTGAAGGAGAACGGGATATGGACATGACTTGTGTGGTTGTGGGGTTAATAACATATACTCCTTCATATGTTTTCCAATGGTAGTAATTGCCCGATCCTTGCTGTACATCCTCGGACGTGAGTATGTAAACAAGCCCATTCATGACAGATACGGAATTAACCCTGAGATATGTGGTGATTTGGTCCTTTTCATTGGGCAAACTGATATATGCCAGTTGTGAGCCTTTGCTGTTCATGACCTTCAGACCTTTGTACTTGCGGGACTGGTTTACACTTCTGCGGATTACCCAATCATCGCATATCCATCCATCACCAAATCTGGGTATCAGCTCTATGTCAGCTATCAGATACTCCCAATTGTCATCATCGTTGAATATGTTCTGGCTGGCATAGATGGTGGTTGTAGGATAGAATGAGTCGTCAATGTCCTGATATAGGAATCCTTCCAGGTTTGGCTCATACTGGTAATAACCGTTTTCAACGGAATAATCAAGGTCTTTGGTCCATACGGCATTTGTAGTATCAAGTTCGGTATAATAACCAAAGAAGTGGTACATGCAGACACAACTGTCCTCGCTTACACCCCAAAATTCGTACGGATACTTTCGGCCGTAACGCTCAAACTGGTAGAACTGGTCATCCCTGAGGTTGTTGCCCATCAATGCTTTCATACTGTCTGCATCAAAGAACTCAATCAGCTGGAATGACTCTCCGTATCCCCATAATCTCCGGATGAAATCCTCTATCTCAGGAATCATGGACAGGGTGTAAGTGGTATCCTTATCCGTAAACTTGTCATAGAACTTTTTATCAAACCTGACTGTCTCAATCACACCTTCGGCCTTCTCATAATATGTGTCCGATGACTCCTGCAGTGGAATGGGAATAGACAGTTTTATGCCCTGCGGCCCGGGGCTCTCATAGATTCCAATCTCTGATTTCTTACCATTATGATCAAAATCAAATACCGTCATGTACGCCTTCCCGTCATTGGTCAGTTCCTTGGGAAGTGGACTAATAGTTGATTCGCTGCCCATACGGGCCTCCATCTGTACGGTCTGTGCGGAAATGGTAATTGCGGATATTGCCAACAATGTAGAAATGAATAATCTGTTCTTTAACATGAGGTCACTCTTTTTTATTCTGCAATAATAGTCAATTGTTCTCATCTGACAATCAAATTATGTACGTTTCAACTTTTCCGACAGGATAAACAGCTTGAGTTTTTTATTATTTTTGCGGATATGGCGGAGTATTGGAGCATATATGCGGATTGGAATCCCTGGCATGGTTGTACCAAGATAAGCCCGGGTTGCAAGTACTGCTATGTCTATAGGCAGGATGAGATGTACGGAAGTGAGATAGGAAGCAATCTGGCCCGCAAGACCGCCGCATTCAACCTGCCCGTTAAGCGTAAGCGTGACCGCAGCTGGAAAATTGAGCCGGGCAAGATGGTATTTACCTGCTTTACATCAGATTTTCTGCTCAAGGATGCCGATGAGTGGCGCCGTGAGTGCTGGCGTATGATGCGCGTGCGCAGTGACTTGTGGTTCTACTTCTTTACCAAGCGGATAGACCGTTTCATGGAGTGCGTCCCTGATGATTGGGACGATGGCTATGACAACGTGCTGGTGGGCTGTACGGTAGAGAACCAGCAGATGGCTGATTACCGTCTGCCGATATTCAAGGCGCTGCCTATCAAGCACAAGTCAATCATTGTGTCGCCTTTGATATCGGCGGTGGATATTTCCGAGTATCTGGACAGTAGTATTGATGAAGTGTCGGTAGGAGGGGAGTCGGGGGTTGATGCAAGGCCGTGTGATTATGAGTGGGTGCTGGATCTGCGTCGCCAGTGTGTTGAGAAGGATGTGCCGTTCAGGTTTCATCAGACAGGCGCCAAGTTTATCAAAGACGGAAAGCAGTATTATGTGCGCCGTCCGTTTCAACTCAGTCAGGCTCATAAGGCCAACATAGACTATAAGATAGACCAATTCTTTGTGCCGGAGAAAGTCAAATTTGAGTGGAAGGAATCAGACTATCGCCAGGAGGAGTTGTTTGATGGATTGTTAACCAAGTAAACTATAGAAGATGAAAAAAGTATTGTTCATTCAGATTGCCTGCGCGGCTTTGATGCTGTGCGCATGTGGCGGTAACCAGCCGTCTGTTCAGAGTTTTGATGATATAGTTGCATCCCGCCGCAGCATACGTGACTATGACGCTTCTAAGACAATCAGTCAGGAGCAGGTTATGGAACTTATCAAGTGTGCACAGGAGGCTCCGTCGTGGGCCAATCAGCAGCCTACAAAGTATTATGTGGCCATGAGCCCGGACAAGGTTGCTGCTGTTAAGGATCTGGTGGGTGACGGCAACAAACGTAATACCGCGGGCGCTCCCGTTATGATTGTATCAACGTATGTAAAAGGTAAATCAGGCTTTTTCCGTTCTAATCCGGCCAATGAGATTGGTGACGGATGGGGCGCATACGATAACGGCCTGAGTAATGCCTACTTTATACTGAAAGCCCGTGAGCGCGGTTTTGATACCTTAATTATGGGTATGCGTAACTCCGATGAACTGCGCAAACTGTTTGCCATCCCTGACGATGAGTGCATCATGGCGGTCATCAGCCTGGGTTACCGCGCATCGGACCCCAACCGTCCGGACCGCAAGCCGGTTAATGAGGTGGCAAAGTTCTTCTAAGAATATTTATATCTTTGCAGAAATAATAAAATTATGAAAAAGATAATAGCTACAGCCAAGGCTCCGGCTGCAATAGGGCCATATTCACAGGCTGTTAACCTGAACGGAACAGTGTTTGTATCGGGACAACTTCCTGTAAATCCTGCTGACGGTACCATACCTGCCGGAATAGAACAACAGACACGTCAGGCAATGGATAACATAGGTGCTATCCTTGATGAGGCCGGGCTGACATTTAATGATATAGTAAAGACTACGGTTCTGCTTGCCGACCTTAAGGATTTTGCAGCCATGAACGCCGTGTATGCCGAATATTTCCCGCAGGATAAGCCTGCACGCGCATGCTTTCAGATAGCGGCCGTACCTAAGGGCGCACTTTTGGAGATAGAAGCTATAGCCGGCAAATAATGTCTGCAACCGATACATACCTGACCGTGAATGGAGAGGCGCAGGCGCAGTTTGTGGAGCAGCGCAGCCGCTTCATATCGTTCATATGGCATGTAACTACGGCCGATGAGGTCAAGCAGCGTATCGCGGCCCTGCAGAAAGAGTATTATGATGCGCGGCATGTGTGTTATGCATATATGCTTGGCGCTGAGCGGACCGATTGGCGCGCCAATGATAATGGCGAGCCTTCAGGGACTGCCGGCAAGCCTATATTGGGGCAGATAAACAGTGCCGGATTGAGCGATGTGCTGATTGCTGTGGTCCGGTATTTTGGGGGCGTAAAGCTGGGAACTTCAGGGCTGACAGAGGCGTATAGGCTGGCCGCGGCTCAGGTAATTGAAAAGGCTGAGGTGGTTACGGCATACGTGGAGCGTAACGTGACAGTGCTGTTTACATACAATATGACCAATGTGGTCATGAAGGCAGTTAAGGATCTTGAGGTGAGGATAATAGCGCAGGATTATGGCTCTTTTAGTACAGAAGGCGCAGAACGGACTTTTGACTGTAAGGCGGTAATTAGGGCAAGATTGTCTGTGGCCGATGATTTTGAATCAAGGATTAATGCTGTGGCTGATACTCAGGCTGATAAGGAACTGGTATTGCACAGTTTTTGAAAAATAGGAATGACAAGCGTGAGCAAGGTAAAGTTTTTGATCTTATTACTGTTACTCAGTGTTACTTGTAGGGCGGAATTTGTTCCGGCTGACAGGGCTGCTATCGTAGCTTCAAATTTTTTACATTCCAATGATATTACAAGTAACTTTGTAAGCAAGAGAATGAGTCTGTATGATCATGATGAATCTAATATCACAAAGGCTAATGATAAGGCTCCGGCTCATTACATATTTCAGGGAGAGGACGGTAAGGGATTTGTTATTGTGGCAGCAGATGATGCTTGCCAACCCATATTAGGTTATTCTTATGATGGGACACTGTCAGTTGACGGTCTGCCCGATAATATGAAATATTGGCTTGAATGGGTAGATGACCAGATAAATTATGCCCGTGACAATAATCTTGAGCCTTCAGAGGAGGTGAAGAAGCAATGGGCGTTTACCAAAGCGGGTAATGGTGGGAAAGTTCTTGAAACGGCTAAATGGAATCAGGGCAGTCCATATAATGAAAAGTGTCCTATGGATGGTGACAATCATAGTCTTACAGGCTGTGTGGCAACCGCTACAGCTATTGTGATGAGGTACCATAAATGGCCTCAAGAGGGTAAGGGCAAAACAGATTCCTATTATACCAAGACCAGAAATCTCCATGTGCCGGCAATGGAACTGGACCATTCATACAATTGGGACAGGATGCCTTTGAACTATTCGGAATCAAATAAGAGTTTATTCAGGCAGGTAGCCGTGCTGATGGCAGAAATAGGTGCTGCATTCAAAGCCGATTATACTGCAAGCAGTACAAGTGCAAGCTATGATCTAAACGTATTATACCGCAATTTCGGTTATTCACCTTCAATGCGCAGTATTTCCAGAAGTAATTATAACAACAGTGACTGGACATCTATGTTAAAGCGTCAGATAGATGCCAACCTTCCGGTCCTGTACAGCGGCAGCGGTAAGAATAATGAAGGTCATGCATTTGTGATTGACGGTTATCAGAGTGACTATTTTTTCCATATTAATTGGGGTTGGGGAGGCGAGTCAAACGGTAATTTCTCATTGGGTAATTTGGTGCCGAACAGTACTTGGACTTTCACTGACGATCAATGGGCAATAGTGGATTTGAGGCCAGCCAGCCAAACGGACAAAATAAAGCTTTCATTCAAAGACAGTGGAATCTGGTCATATACCCAAAAATTCAGAAAAGGGGTTTCATTCGGTCTTGGTGTCTCTATAGGAAATGATAATATGGTTAAGTTCTCTGGGGATATAATGTTGGCGGTAACTGACAGAAACGGAAAAATCAAACAGGTCCTGAAAGAATACCCGAATTCCGGTTCTTGGGGCTTGTACACTTATGAGAGATCACTGACCATTAATGAAGAAATAAAGGTAGGAGACAGGATCAGGGCATTCTATAGAGAAGATGAAGAAACGGAATGGAGCCTGATAACTTCAGATTCATATGATATACCTTGGGAGATTCTTATAGCTGAAGAGTATTATTTGCATGAGATTACAAGTTTTACATATAATAATGACTTAAAGGAGATAGAACTTATAACCAAAGAATATGCTGTAGTCAGATTATATGATCCGGAAGATACAGAGGTTACAGAGCTGGTCGATAGAGATGACACCTATGCCTGTATTCATACAGACAAACTTGTTGAGGGGCAATACAAAATTGTAATATCCACTGAATCTGACAGTATGGAATTGTTATTCTCTATTATCTATTGATTAATTGGTTTAAGATGAGTTATCTGGTAAGACATATAAATTTTTGCCTATTATGCTTAGGTCTGTTGCTGGTTTCTTGTCGAGACAAGGATGAAGATGGAGGTGAAACATTCATCAATCTGCAGTCAAAAGAGATTCTGTTTGATGCTAATGGCGGATCATTGGAAGTACCTTTCAGTACGTCGGCTGATTGGACAGTTGTTATGTATTATACTCCAGGTAACTGGTGTGCTGTCAACAAGAACTCCGGTAGTAAAGGTAATTCTGTATTGGTGATAACTGCCAGCGAAAATAAGACAAACTATGAAAGGAATACGGCCATACGTATAACATGTAAGGAAAAAACAGAAAAAATCATTGTTACCCAAAAGCAGAAGGATGCCATTTTGCTGAGTTCCAATAAGGTTGAAGTTGACCGGAATGGAGGTGAGAGAATCATTGTTGTCAATGCCAATGTAGATTATGAGTGTACTGTTGAGTCCGGTTCCGAATGGATAACAGTCCAACCTGCAACCAAGGGAATGATATCTTCTGACTTTTCACTAAAGATAGCTCCAAATCATACTTTTGAGAAACGTCAGGGCATTGTTATTGTTAAGGCAGAATCTATTTCTGAGAGGATTGATATATATCAGGCTGCTTCAGTTCCAGAACTTATTCTCTCGGAAAACTTACATATTGCCAAGAGTACAGGTGATACTGTAAAAGTGGAGGTTAAGAGTAATTGTGATTACTCATGCAATTTACCTGAGTTGGATTGGATCAGTGAGACTGAGTCAGGCATGCAGTCTCAATTTACTCATTATTTTGCCATAAAACCAAATGAGACAAGAATGTCCAGGACGGCGACAGTAATTTTTACTAATCTGTATAACGGCAGCAAAGAAGAACTGACAATAACCCAGTTGCCCGAACATGCCATTACTACAGCCCGGAGTGAATATAACCTGAACCCGTCAAAGAAGGAGATTCTGTTACGATTGAACTCCAATGTGGATTTCAATGTTGACGTTCCTGTCAATTGGATTCATGTATCGCAGAAAGAGACAACAGAACCTCTCAAGTTTTATGATATTTCAATGGTTGTTGATGAAAACAAGACTCATGAACCAAGAGAAGCATTTGTCACATTCTATACTGTTGAATTGATTCAGAGGGTAGTCGTACGGCAGGATGGTCGCAGTGATTATGTCAAAGCTGTCATTCAGCATCATTCTCCTGATCTTAAGACATCTGTATCAGGTAGTAAACTATATGGCTTTGTTGATTGGGGCGACGGTAACAGCGATAACCTTAATACTTCAAATACCCACACTTATTCAGATACGATTGACAGATATGTCAAAATTGACTGTTGGGGTATCAGTTCTTTCAAATTGCCGTCACTTACAAATGTCTCATCGGTTGCCATATACGTAAACGGAGATAGTGAAGCCGGAGCGGAAGATTTTGTTGTTGAGAAAAGGGGATGGGACAGATAATTATTATGATTATGAGGAGATATTTTCTTATATTGGTTATGCCTTTGTTGCTGTGCTGCTGTCACAGTGAAAAGAACTATCCTGTAGCTGATGAAGAGTGTATGCTCTGGGCAGAGATTGAAGGTGTGGCATATACAACCCGTTCACAGATAGCTCCTACAGGCATATTCAGTTGGACTGATGATGATCTGATAGGTATATGCGGCCATACAATTATCAATCAAAGGTTTCATTATATTGGCGGATCCTTATCGGAAAACGTTTTCTCGGGTGTCTTTGATGTTTTATCTGACAGTATCCGGTTTGGATATTATCCATACCAAAAGGATATAGTGATCAGGGGTGACAGTCTGCATTTTACTATCGGTAAGGAGGCTGAATTCAGAAATGATGTCAATTACGCGCCAATGATTGGTTTTTTGAGCGGCAAGAATACCATGTTGTTCAAACAGGCCGGAGGCTTGATGCGACTCTCTTTCAAGGGATTCACCAAAGAGATGAGTAAGGTTGTAGTGGAGTCGGTTGGCGAATCAAGACATTGTCTTTCAGGAAATGCCGTTATGCATATCGGAATGAAATCCAATCCTTGTTTTAGAATTGATACAGGTTCTTATGGTAGAGAGTTCGATATTACATTTCTTGATAAGGACACTTCAACCTATAAGCTGCTTGTCCCTTTCCAAGTGGGAGAATACTCAATGATAAGAGTATCAATAGTTGACAATAATAGTGATACCGTTATCTCAAGGGCATTGTCGGATGTGGTAATGGAGAGAGCCAAATTGATTGATGTTGAATTGTTGGATTGTAACGATAATTAAAGAAATATGAAAGCAAGAAAACTAATTATTGGATTATCCGTAGCCTTGATGGCTATGGGAATTCAGTCATGTGGCGGCCAGACAAGGCCTGAGAACAAAAACGGCCATGATCTGTGGCTGGGTGATATAACAGTTCCAGTAAACGCTCCTATGAAAGAGAAACTGGGTAAGTATGACAGCCAGTTGGGCGATGAGGGATTCCGCATCAGAAAGAATGACAAGGGTGAGGCTGTTATTTATGCAAATACGGATGCCGGCCTTATGTACGGCACTTATCACCTTAAACGTCTGAACGATTGCGGTGATTTGTCAAAACTGGACAAGGAGATAGTTGAGGTCCCGGCTTTCAGGTATAGGATACTGAACCATTGGGATAACCCAAACCTGACTGTGGAGCGCGGATATGCCGGCAAGTCACTCTGGAAATGGGAGGAGCTGCCCGGTAAGATACGTCCCGAGTATGAGGAGTATGCACGCGCCAACGCATCCATCGGCATAAACGGCACGGTTCTCAATAACGTGAATGCCGATGCCCGTATGCTCAGCCGCGAGTATCTTGAAAAGGTTAAGGTACTGGCCGATATATTCCGTCCGTATAATCTCAAGGTATATCTGTCACTCAACTTTGCCGCTCCCAAGCATCTGGCCGGTCTCAAGACCAGCGATCCTTTGGATAAGGATGTAATCAAGTGGTGGAACGATAAGGTGGCCGAGATTTACAGCATAATACCTGACTTTGGAGGATTCCTGGTAAAGGCCAATTCCGAAGGTCAGTCAGGTCCGCAGGACTACGGCCGCACCCATGCCGACGGTGCCAATATGATTGCTGATGCCCTGAAACCCTATGGCGGAATCGTGATGTGGAGGGCGTTTGTCTATGCTCCGGAGTCACCCGACCGCGCCAAGCAGGCAGTTGAGGAGTTCAAGCCGCTGGACGGACAGTTCCGTGACAATGTGATTATCCAGATCAAGAACGGTCCGGTTGATTTCCAGCCGCGTGAGCCTTTCAGCCCGCTGTTCGGTCAGATGGAAAAGACCAATGTGATGGCAGAGATGCAGATTACCCAGGAGTATCTGGGCCACAGCAACCACATGGTATATCTGCACCCCATGTGGAAGGAGTGCCTGGACAGCGATACATATCAGAATGGAAAGGGTAGCACTGTGGCAGCCGAGACTCTCGGTAAGGTGCATGGCAATACAAAATACAGCGCAATTGCCGGCGTGACCAACATTGGCGACAGCGTTAACTGGTGCGGACACCATATGGCTCAGTCCAACTGGTACGCATTCGGCCGTATGGCATGGAACCCGGACCTGAGTTCGGAAGAGATTATCGATGAGTGGATAAAGCAGACATTCACAGCCGATAAGAAATTTGTGGAACCGGTGGCCAAAATGCTGCTGGAGTCACGTGAGGCTTGCGTCAAATACGAGATGCCCATGGGCTTGCACCACTGTTTCTCAGGTGCCGGACACTACGGCCCCGGACCTTGGGACCGTTCATCACGTCCCGACTGGGAGCCTGCATACTATCATAAGGCTGCTGCCGACGGAATAGGTTTTGACAGAACCTCCAAGACCGGTACCGATGCCGTAAGCCAGTATCATGAGCCGCTCCGTTCACTTTATGACAATGTGGAGACATGCCCCAAGGAGCTTATACTGTGGTTCCACCATCTGCCATGGGATTACAAGATGAAGAGCGGTCGCACCCTTTGGGATGAGCTTTGCTACACCTTTGAAGAGGGTATCAAGGAGGCGCGCGGCTTTATCCGTACATGGGAAAGCGTTGAAAAATATGTCGACCCGTACCGTTACGGCCAGATTCATGACAAACTGGTTCGTCAGGCTAAAGATGCCATCTGGTGGCGCGATGCCCTGATGCTCTATTTCCAGACATTCTCTGGAATGCCCATACCGGATGACTGTACCAAGCCACAGCATACTTTGGATGAACTGCGCAGTTTCCGTCTGCGTATATCCAACTATGAGACTCCGGCACTTGATAAGCTGCCCGTTTATGAGTTGGACCTTTAATGACACTGATTTTGTTTTATTTATAAAAAGAAAAAGACTACTATGGCATCAATTCAGGATTTTATTCTTAAGCAGGTTACCGCACAAGCTGGTAAGGTTGATATTCCTTCAAACCTGAAGGATAAGGTGTTGGGAGGTCTGTCAGATTCGATATTCGGCAGCCTTACCCAGACAGCAGCCAAGACAGGTGGCATTGAGACTATCAAGGAACTGGTTACAGGTAAGACCAAACCGGCTGCCAGCCCTATTACTTCACTTGCAACAAACCTGTTTACGCAGAACGTTCTCAGCAAGATGAACCTCGGCTCGGCCGCATCATCACTGACCGGACTGATTCCGGGAGTAATGGGAAGCCTGTCATCTTTCATCAAGGATCAGGACGGAGACGGTGATATAGACCTTCAGGATTTCCTGGCAGCCTTGAACGGCGGCAAGGGTGGTGTACTCAAGACAGCCACTTCAATGCTTGGCGGACTGTTCAAGAAGTGAAGTTGACAATCTGTTTTTTACGCCGGGCTTGAGTTGTCAGGTCCGGCGTAAAAATTTTATGCATTATTATACCCAGTTGATAAAAACTGACTATATTTGCCCAGTAAATTCTAAAAACAAAAAGGATTATGAAGAAATTATTGTTTATGGCAGCAGCTCTGCTCACAGCAGGATTTGCCAGTGCACAGATCACTTACTCAATTGGTTATTTGAACTCAACCCAGGATTTTGACTATCCTCTTTTATCTCCGAAAGACAAGACTTACAGCGGTTTTTCAATCGGAGTCGATGACAATATCAATCTGGCAGGTGATTTTAACGTAGCTCCCGGTATAGGTATGGAGTTCTCATTTGACAAGGATGATGATATAAAGTATAAGGAGTTTGCCCTGTTTGTTCCGGTAGATTTCAATTACGGTTTTGCCATCTCTGACAATTTCAAGCTGTCAGTTTTTGCAGGTCCTACTTTCAATCTTGGCCTTATGCAGAAGGCTACCGGTGACAATGATTATGAGTTTAACTACTATGATGAGGATGAAGGTAACATGGGTCGCTTTGATATCCTGCTTGGCGGTGGTATCTGGTGCGATATCCAGGACCAGTTCCGTATCAAGGTAGGCTATAAGGCTGGTATGCTCAACACTTGCAAGACTGATGACTGCACCAGAAAGACCAATGTTCTCTCTGTATCATTCGGTTATATTTTCTGATTTGACGGAACAGGTAGTGACTTTCATTCCTGCCTAGACTATAAAAAAGTAAGACGTCCTGATGGGCGTCTTATTTTTTTTGAGCCGAAGGCGGGACTCGAACCCGCGACCTACGCATTACGAATGCGTTGCTCTACCAACTGAGCTATTTCGGCCTCTTTCGGCCGCGAAGGTAGTAAAAATTATTTGGCTGTGTCGGCATTTTTGAGTTAATTTGCAATTTAATATATCTATAATATATAATATCATATTGTAGTATGAAATATGCACTGGTTACAGGTGGCTCAAGAGGGCTCGGAAGGGCAGTCTGCATAAAGCTTGCAGCTCAAGGCTACCCGGTTCTGATAAATTACAAATCTAACTCAGAGGCTGCTCTTGAGACCAAGCGTCTCATAGAGGAAAATGGAGGTAATGCCGAACTTATGCCTTTTGATGTATCTGTTCAGGCTGAAGTTGAGGGGGCGGTAGACAGATGGCAGGACTCTCATAAGGATGACTATATAGCGGTTCTTGTCAACAATGCCGGTATACGGCGTGACAATCTGATGGTCTTTATGCAGGATGATGACTGGAACAGCGTCCTTGACACCAATCTCAACAGTTTCTTTTTCCTGACCCGTCGTCTGCTCAAGGATATGCTTTCCAAGCGCTGGGGCAGGATAGTCAATATGGCATCCCTGTCCGGAATCAAGGGATTGCCCGGACAGACCAATTACTCGGCAGCCAAGGCTGCGCTGATAGGTGCAACAAAGGCTTTGGCGCAGGAGCCGGAGTAATCGAATAACCGGGGTATGATAAAGAAACAAAAAGGAAACAAAGAGGCAGCTATGTCAGAACTCACTGAGGATGAACTCAAGAAGATGATCCCGGTGGGGCGGTTCGGTCGTCCCGAGGAGGTGGCCGAAACTGTGGGGTTCCTGGTTTCGGAGGGAGCATCGTACATAACCGGTGAAGTTATTTCTGTTAACGGAGGATTATATACCTGATCAGAATGGGAAGAGTAGTTATTACAGGAATGGGCATATGGAGTTGTCTGGGTACAAACCTGGATCAGGTAAGGAACTCTCTGTTTGCCGGAAAGTCAGGGATAGGGATAGATCCCGCGCGTAAGGAATACGGATACAGGTCACTCCTGACCGGTATAGTGGAGCAACCTGTCCTGAAGGGGTTGCTTGACCGCCGTCTGCGCGCAGGTATGAGCGAGGAGGCAGAGTATGCTTTCATGGCGTCACGTGAGGCTTTTGCGGGTGCCGGTGTAGATGATGATTATCTGCTGGCCAATGAGGTGGGTGTGATATTCGGAAATGACTCAAGTGCCAAACCTGTTATTGAGACCAACCGCATAATGGAGGAGTACAAGGACAGTGCCATGCTTGGATCGGGTCTGATATTCCAGTCCATGAATTCTACAGTAAACATGAATATGAGTACCGTATTCCACCTGCGCGGTGTCAACTTTACGCTGAGCGCCGCATGTGCCAGCGGATCGCACGCCATAGGGATAGGGTACATGATGATACAGCAGGGATTGCAGGATATGGTTCTGTGCGGAGGTGCTCAGGAGACCAACTATCTCTCAATGGCATCGTTCGATGCTCTGTCGGCATTCTCGGTACGCATGGACGAGCCTACCAAGGCATCACGTCCGTTTGACCGTGACCGTGACGGACTGGTTCCGAGCGGCGGTGCTGCTGCCCTGGTACTTGAGGATTATGACCATGCCGTTAAGCGCGGCGCCAGGATACTGGCCGAGGTTGCAGGATACGGATTCTCATCGAACGGTACCGGAGGTATATCACAACCCAATTCCGATGCATCGTTCCTGGCTATGAGCCGTGCCCTCAAGCAGGCCGGTGTACAGCCTGATGACGTTGACTATATCAATGCTCACGCCACATCCACACCGCAGGGCGATATGTTTGAGGCCGTTGTGACCTCCGT
>CADCLI010000027.1 GCA_902802285.1 uncultured Bacteroidales bacterium | reverse complement strand
ATGTTTGATGAATCCATGGCCAACATTACATCCATGTGGCTCATCAGAACAAGTTCACCTTCCATACCCAGACGTGTGTCTATTATCTCTACCGAACGGTATTTCCGGGCCCACTCCTCGACAAGAACACGCTCCTTGCCATAGGCAAACACAAACTGGCGGCACAGACAGGCACTGTCAATCTGGGACACCACATCCTCCATGAGGTATAGCGGATAAATCTTGCCCTTATGGGCGGCAAAAGGAGCCACTCCAATCCATTTGCAGTCCTTAGCGCCTATTATTTTCTCAATTCCTGCCGGATCAGCGCCATCGGGACCGAATATGGAACTGAAATCAAGGTCAAACCTGAACCCCAGCCTTTCAAGGACCTGACGGTAACGTTCAAAAGATGTGGTCCTGTTTGACAAGTCCTTATTCTTAAGGCGTGTCATGCGCTTACGTAAGCGGCGGTCCTTGTTTATACGGCATACCTTCCTGAAACTCAACCTGAAGAATATGGAGAGAGCTGTAGTGCGCAAAACTCCATGAAGGTCTGCCACAGCGTCAAAACGTTTCTTGCTTAACTTATGGAAAAGTTTAAGCATTGCTCCAAAACCATGATAATCCCTTTTCAGGTCCACACCCATGAAAGTGACATTGTCCGGCAGGTGTTCAAACAAAGGAGCGAACCTTACATTTGACAGCATGGTAAAATGCACATCGGGATAAGCCGTTGCAAGAGAGTGTATAACAGGAACAGTCATTGCCACGTCTCCTATTGCGGAGAAGCGGATTAACAGTACATTCTTGTATTTGGGTTTATTTGGATCCATTCTGTCCGTAGAGAACAGGGTTTAAGGTGGGGTCGTTGTACATTTTCATCTGCTTGTAGACTTTCATGTACTTGCGTCCGGCAGCCATATCGTCCAACAGCATATCAATGGCGGTCGAAAGGTCTTTCTTTTGCTCCAGGAGCACCGACAGTTTCTCCCTGCAACGTTTCTGCTGATCAGCTGGAGTATCGGTACGGCCCGCCTCAATACTCATGTGGAATATCTTGAGAGCCAGAATTGAGAGACGGTCAACAGCCCATGCGGGACTCTCGGTATTGATAGTGGCGTCCGGAAGTGTCTTAACACCACTGAACCTGTCCAGGAAATAGCTGTCTATCAGCTCAACCAGATCTGTGCGTTCCTGGTTGGAACGGTCTATACGGCGTTTTATGACAAGAGCCTTTACTGGGTCAATCCCAGGGTCGCGTATGATGTCCTCCAGATGCCATTGTACGGTATCAATCCAATTCTTGAGATAAAGATAGTAACTGATGCTCTTGGCTTGGTACGGATTGACAATGGGAGTATCAACGTCATCGGTCTTGTGATAGTCCCTGATGGCACGCTCAAAAACCTCAAAACTTTCCTGGCTGAATGTCATGACTGTTATAGCTTCTTACTTAAGGATATGCAAAAGTAACTGATATTTTCTGAATAGGCAACCATTGGAGCCCAAATCGCATTGCACACGCTGACGGGTTTTGTGCATCAACACTCCGTTTTGTTTTTCCTTTGTTTGTGACGCTTGCCGAAAATGGGTTTCTTTGCAGCCAAATTCATTCTTAATACTTAAAAATTACAATTATGGCAGATTCACAGATTGCAGAGAGAGTTCAGGCTATCATCGTTGACAAACTTGGTGTTGAGGCATCAGAGGTTACTCCCGAGGCTAGTTTCGCAGCAGACCTGGGTGCAGATTCACTGGACACCGTAGAGCTTATCATGGAGTTCGAGAAGGAGTTCGGCATCTCAATTCCCGATGATCAGGCTGAGAAGATCACAACCGTAGGTGAGGCTATCGAGCTCATCAGCCAGGCAGCTACCAAGTAATCAGCAATCTTCCTTTCATAAAGATGGATCTTAAAAGAGTTGTCGTAACCGGACTGGGGACCGTCAACCCTATAGGCAATACTATTCCCGAATTCTGGGATAATGCCTTGAAGGGTGTGAGCGGCGCCGGTCCTATTACCAATTTTGACACCAACGCCATACAGACCAAGGTCAAGATAGGATGTCAGGTCAAGAACTTTGACATCTCACAGTATATGGACCGCAAGGAGGCGCGCAAACTTGACAAATACAGTCATTTTGCAGTGGCCTCGGCTGTCCAGGCCATACAGGATTCGGCCCTTGATCTGGAGAAAGAGGACCTTAACCGCATAGGCGTGATCCTTGGTTTCGGTATGGGTGGTGTGGACTCCTTCGAGGAGGGTATAGATACCATCCATGAACAGAAGAAACTTGGTCAGGAACTCAAGGTCACCCCGTTCTTTGTGCCCAGGATCCTGGGTTCCATAGCTTCGGGACTGATATCCATCATGTACAAGCTCAAGGGACCCAATTACGCAACTTCATCGGCCTGCGCATCCAGCACACACGCCATCATCGATGCCGTTAATATGATACGTTTGGGTAAAGCCAACGTCATTGTCACCGGTGGTGCCGAGGCCGCACTAGGAGACTGCGGAATAACCGGATTCGGAGTAATGCACGCACTCTCCACCCGCAATGACTCACCAGAGACGGCATCGCGCCCCATGAGCGCCAGCCGCGACGGATTCGTTCTGGGTGAAGGCGGTGGAATCCTTATTCTGGAGGAGTATGAGCACGCCATTGCCCGCGGCGCAAAAATCTACGCCGAGGTTGCAGGATGGGGCGCTACAGCCGATGCATACCACATGACTGCACCGGATCCCGAAGGAAGCGGAGCCATCCGTGTCATGCAGGAAGCCCTTGACGATGCCGGTATGAAACCCCAGGATATTGACTACATCAATATGCACGGAACATCCACTCCTCTGGGCGACATAGCAGAATGCAAGGCCATTAAGGCCGTATTCGGCAATCATGTATATGACATGAACCTCATCAATCATGAGGAGGGCGATGAGGACGAGCAGATAGACTATCAGATGAACTTTACTTTCAACAAAGCTCAAAAGAGAGTGGTGCGCGCAGCATTGTCCAATACTTTCGGATTCGGCGGGCATAACTCATGCGTCATATTCAAAAAGTTCAAGGATTGAACCCTCAGATAACCCGTACATTTTGCAATGCGGCATTGGCTTTAATGACCTTTGCCGCATTGTCAGGTTGTGCGGCGGTAGGTAATCCTGACGGCGGTGCTTTTGATGAGACACCGCCCCGGATAACGGGCAGCCATCCTGATAACGGAGCCACCGGAGTCAAGACCAGGAAGGTGACCATAGACTTCAACGAGTTCATCAAGCTGGAGAACGCCAATGAGAAAGTAGTCATCTCCCCTCCCCAGACAGAACAGCCCGAAATCAAGGTTACGGGTAAGAAAATCCAGGTGGAACTGTTTGACTCGCTCAAACCCAACACCACATATTCCATAGACTTTGCCGACGGAATTGTTGACAACAATGAGGGCAACCCTCTTGGTGACTATTGCTTCCGTTTCAGTACGGGTGATGTCATAGACACACTTGAGGTCTCAGGTTACGTCCTCAACGCCGAGGACCTGGAACCCGTAAAAGGCATAACAGTTGGACTGCACAGCGACCTCTCAGACTCTGCATTCACCACAAAACCATTTGAAAGGGTATCCAGAACGGACGAGAGCGGTCATTTTACAGTCAGAGGCATTGCACCGGGCAAATACAGAATATATGCTGTAATGGATATGGACCAGACGTTCAGCTACTCACAGCGCAATGAGATGATAGCCTGGATGGATTCGGTCATCATTCCTACATCCGAACAGAGATTCCGCCAGGACACCCTGTTTACAGCCGACGGAAGGGTTGATACAACCATATCTGTCCAATACACACACTACCTTCCCGACAACATAACATTACTGGCATTCAAGCCATTGCCCACTATCCAGTACATGACCGCGGCAGAGCGTCCCACCCATGAGAAATTCTCTCTCAGATTTGCCCTGCCGCTTGATTCCATGCCCACGATAGATGGGTTGAACTTTGATATTGAAGACTCATACGTGCTTCATCACAGTGAACGTTATGACACCCTCACGTTCTGGATGAAGGATACTCTTACATATTATAAGGATACACTTAGCATAAGTGTAACATATCTGGCTACCGATACTGCCGGGAACCTGGCTTCAAGAACTGACACCCTGAACCTTATCCCCAAGAAGAGCAGGGCAAAGATACTTCAGGAAGAAGCCCGTAAGGCCGAACAGGATAAGAAAGAACTTGACAGGCAGATCCGCCGTCTTGAGCGCGCAGGCGATTCATTAGGCATTGTCAAGCTCCTGGAGCCTGAAACAAAATTCCTGGAATACAGCTTGACCTCAGGTACTATGCATGTGCTAAAACAGGTTACGCTTGATTTCAGGGAGCCTGTTACATTCCTGTCTGACTCTGCCGTACATCTGTATCAGAAAATAGATACCGTATGGCAAACCGTTCCCTATGAAATGGAACGTGACTCCCTTAACATTTTCAGATACTACATCTACGGAGAGTGGAAACCCGAGCAAACGTTCAAGATAACCATAGACTCAGCCAGCATACAGGGAATTTACGGATTGCATAACAACAGGATAGAGTCTACCCTAAAGTTCAACCCACTCAATATGTACAGCACCCTTACTGTCAACGTGGCAAACCCCCAACCGGGTTACACGGTGCGCCTCCACAACAGTTCGGGCAAGGTTGTCAACTCTGGAAAGGTTGAGAACGGCAACGTCACTTTCTATCTGCTAACACCGGGCACATACTTCATCTCAATGTTCAATGATGAAAACGGCAACGGCAAGTGGGATACCGGCGATTACGATGAAAAACGTCATGCCGAAAGCATCTGGTATATAACAAGAAGCTGGGCTCTCAGACAGGACTGGACTCATGAGACAGATTTGTGGAATGTACAGGAAACTCCTCTCACCGAACAGAAGCCGCAGGAACTGGTCAAGAACAAGAGCAAGAAAAAGACAGTCGATATACATAAGAAGAACATAGAAAGGCTTGAGAAAAAAGCCAGGCAGGCGGAATCCGAAAAGAAAAAGAAAGAACGCAAGCGTAAAGAACGCCAGGAGCGGCGCGAAAAGAACAAAGAGAAATACCGTCAACTCAGGCAAGAGCGCAAATAAAAGTCATTCTCGTTTGACCTGAATGATGTGCTTGACACCGTAACCGGCAATACTGGCGCCAATATCCAGGATGAACAATGGACCAACGCCAATCTGGACGATGCGGCTCCTAAGGACAATCCTTGGTAACCTGTTCTGAACTAACTCTCCTGTTTCTGTGAGTTCCAGACTTCTATATAGTTCAGACCCCACAGGCAGGAGAGGTCTGTATCACTGAGTCCCTCGGATATCAGGCGCTCTGTCAGTGTTATAAACCATGAGGCATCCTCAAGGCCCGGTAATCCGCCGCCGCCATCAAAATCAGAGCCGATGCCTACATGGTTGATTCCCATTACATCAATCATGTGCATTATGTGTCTGATGGCATCAGTAACCGTAGCGTTACCACCTTTTTTAAGGAAGCCGCTATATAGACACACCTGAGCCACGCCACCTGCTGCCGCAAGGGCGCGCATCTGGTCATCGGTCAGGTTACGGGTGTGGTCGCAGAGCGCGCGGCTTGATGAATGCGAGCAGATAATGGGCTTGGTGCTGCACTCCAGCGCATCCCAGAAACTCTTTTCGGATGCATGCGATAGGTCCACCATCATCCCTAACGTGTTCATGCGTTCCACAACACGCTTGCCCAGATCGGAAAGACCATTGTGCTCCTGATTGCCCTTATGTGAATCACACAGGTCATTGTCTCCGTTATGGCAGAGTGTCATATAAGCCACTCCTCTCTTGCTGAAACGGTCCACGTTATCCACATCCAGACCTACAGCATATCCGTTCTCTATACCCTTGACTATTGTTTTTATACCCTTTAACTTGTTTTGCCACAACTCCTGGGGAGTGGTGGCGATAGCCGCATATCCGTTGCACTCGCCTATGCGGTCATCTATCAGAGTTAGCAGACGGTCAGCCTTGGCGGTTGCGGCGGCCAGCGATTCCGGATCACGCCCCTCCTGACGCAGATATGCCACCATGAAACTGACATCAAGACGGCCGCAGGTCATCTTATACAGGTCCACCAGAGGATTGTATCTGAATGTGGGACTACCGTCCGGAGATGGTTCTCCAACATACTCATACTCAACAGTAACACCGGGGTCTTTAGTGTAAAAGTGAGCGCCTCTGTCAAAAAACATCGGACTGTCACAATGGCTGTCCAGAATAATGGTGCGGTTGTGCAGTTGTCTGGCATGATTATAAAGACCAGCCTTCTCTATAAGCCATCTGAATATGGGCATCATGGTGCGGTCATTCTCCAGGATAAAACACTCCGGATGCCACTGAACGCCTATTATATCACGGAATGCCGTTGACTCCATAGCCTCAATGATGCCGTCGGGGGCTGTTGCGGTAACGCGGAATCCGGCCGGGACCTCCTTTACGGCCTGATGATGGAATGAGTTGACTGCCAGTCTGTCGGTCTTAAGGATTGTATATAGGAGTGAGTCTTTTTCTATGCTTACACTGTGCGAAGGCAGGCCTCGGGCGATGGTCTGGCTGTGTTCTATGCAAGGCCTGTCATGCTGTGTGCAGATATCCTGATAGAGCTTTCCGCCCAGTGCGGCAGAAAGTACCTGAATTCCGCGGCAAATGCCCAGCAGAGGTATCTGACGGTCAACTGCCAGACGGACCAGCGTAAGCTCCTGCATATCGCGACGGGGGTTGATGGAGACGCAGTCCAATGGTTCTTCGCCCAGAAAATCCGGATCTATATCCGCTCCTCCGGAAAGAACAATCCCGTCAAGTCTCTCAAGCAATGAGACCAGTGCCTGCTCATTGTCATATGAGGGTATTACAACAGGGGTTCCTCCGGCCTCAACCACAGACATATAGTACGCCTGGGCCAGAGTACAGTCCCCATCCCTGAAATTACCGCTTATCCCTATCAGCGGTGCTCGCCAGCCTAACGGCTCTGTTCCTGAATTGATGTTTCGGATCAGGGTTTCAAGTTGGTCTGCCTTGGACATGCCCCTACTCGTTTATGGGTATCTCTTTCTTGATACTCTCATCAAGCGATATCAGGGTCTCTGTGGCTGTGACACCTTTAATCTCCTGAATGCGACCGTTGATAAGCTCCATCAGATGTGAGTTGTCACGTGCATAAAGCTTTATCATCATGGTATAACGTCCTGTGGTAAAATGGCTCTCAACCACCTCGGGTATCTGGTCCAGCTCTGACACAACCTGATGGTACATGGATCCTTTCTCAAGGGTAAGACCTACATAAGTACATGTGTTATAACCGATACTGCGTGGATTTACATGGTAACCCGAACCGGTTATGATGCCATCATCAAACATACGCTGAACGCGCTGGTGTATGGCTGCACGTGATACGCCGCACTGCGCTGCCACATCGCGGAACGGAATACGGGCGTTCTGTGATATGATACTAAGGATTTTTCTGTCCAGGGAATCCATTCTCTCTGTTGGCAGAACGGTCTTTTTTACACTCATATTGTAAGAAAAAAATAATGAATAAAGGATAATCTGAACCAAAAATAGACAAAAAACAATTACAATGCTACACTTTCAATAACAAAATGACAAAAAAGAAGAGGGAACGTCAGACGCTCCCTCTCTTTGGCCTTGCTGGCGGGCTATCACATAATTTCTACAAGTTCCACCTCAAAAATCAAGGTTGAGTAGGGCTTGATATCAGTTCCATAACCATTCTCGCCATAACCCAGGTTGTAAGGTATGATAAACTTGTACTTGTCACCTACGCTCATCAGCTGGAGTCCTTCTGTCCAACCCTTGATAACGCCTCCAAGATTCAACTGTATGGGAGTTGTAGACTCATCAAATACCTTGCCGTCAATGAACTCACCGCGATACTTAACCCTTACGTCGCTTGTGGCTGTAGGCTTGGGACCACCGTCACCTAACTTGATGACCTTATAAAGGAGTCCGCTGGCGGTCTTTACGACATCATTCTCCTTGGCCTGTGCCTCATAAAAAGCGGTGTTCTCCTCACGAACCTTGTCAAACTGTTTCTGGAGCAGTACTTCATACAGACGGCTGGCAGTCTCATCTGCCTCTTCAAAGCCCATTACGTCCCATTGACCCAGGATACCGTCACTGAAACCGGCCAGATAGTTACTCTTGTTGAATTCCTCACCTGCACCAAACAGATTTTCACTCAGACCTACATAAGCCTGGCTCATCTCCTGACAACCAATCTCAAAACCAAGGGCATATGCCAGTTTTGCATTATCCTCAGGATTTGAGGCTGCCTCCATGAAACCTTTGACGAATGATTTGATTGTAACGGAATCAATGATATCTCCAGGTAACTGATCCCTGTATACACGTACTGCACGACCCATACCGATTGCATATGAGATAGTGTCCTTTACGTCATTCATCTTAACTTTTCCGGTCCCTGTGCCGCCGCATGAAGCAAGTACGGCAATGGCCATGCCGGCCACCAAAACATTAAGTCTTTTCATTTTTTCTTATCTGTTAAATATCTGTTTACAAGAAAATTTGTGCAAATATAGTGCAAAAAAAGGAGTTTAACCGTTTTTGATTCAAAAAGAAAGTTTTGCATTCCGCGCTTTAAGTATACCGAAAAATACAGTATTTTTGAATTTCAAAACCAAAATATCCCTGATATTATGGAAATATATTGCTTAAACAACAAGAAAACAGAGAGTTTTGACCCGGGAGTCTCATTTGAGGAGATATTCAACCGTCTGGCGCTGACACTCAAGGGCTGTCCGGTTTGCGTATGCGCCAACGGCAAAATCATGGATATGGGGGCAAAGGTCTATGAAGACTGTGACGTTGAATTCCTTGACGCTACCAGCAGCATGGGCGCCCGTTCATATCTGTTAGGACTGGTATTTGGGACTGGTATTTGTGCTTTATAAGGCAGTCTCTGAACTATACCCTGGCGGTAGGATAAGGGTTTCGAATGCCATATCAAAAGGTTTTTATTGCCCGGTGGATATTGACCATGATATTACTGATGAGGATGTCACGCTGATAAGTGAACGGATGGGCAGCATCATAGGGCGTAACATACCTTTCATAAAGCATACGGCACACACCCTTGATGTTGCAGATATTATGGAGCATGCTGGCCGTAAAGACACTGTAAGACTGCTCCGCAGCATAGGGACCATATACACAAGCTATTACACTCTCGAAGACCTCCCCGACTGGTTTTTCGGAATTCTTCCGCCCGCCACCGGGTGTCTTAAGGTGTTCGGTCTCGAACCGATGTCAGGCGGTGTACTTGTGCGCCTGCCGGACAAGAACGACCCTGACCAGTTGGAGCCGCTAATCCGTCAGGATAAGATGTTTGAGATATTCAAGGAGCATCATGACTGGATGCGGATATTGGGGTTCTCCACACTGGGAAAACTTAACAATGCCATCTCCAAAGGAGAGACCAACATGATAATAAATGTGGCCGAGGCGCTTCAGTCACAAAAGATAGTACATATAGCAGACCAGATCGTGAAACGCAGGAATGAGGGCAAAGGACTCAAACTGGTAATGGTTTCAGGTCCGTCGTCATCGGGCAAGACCACTTTCAGCAAGCGGCTGATGGTACAGCTGATGGCCCACGGTCTTACTCCCAAGGTACTCTCTCTTGACGACTATTTCCTGGACCGTGACCATACTCCGCTTGATGAGAACGGTGAGCATGACTTTGAGTCACTCTACGCCATAGACCTGCCTTTCTTTAACCAGCAGCTCAAGGAACTGCTTGCAGGCAAGAGCATAATGCCGCCGCGTTTCAATTTCAAGAAGGGCGGCATACGTGAATTCACTGACCCGGAGATGACCCTGGGCGACAATGACATACTGCTCATTGAAGGTATCCATGCTCTCAACCCTGACCTGATGCCCGATATCCCGGCCGACAGCCGTTTCCTGGTATACGTATCAGCACTGACCTGCATTCGCATAGACCAGCACAATTACATACCCACAACCGATAACCGCCTGCTGCGGCGTATCACACGCGACCACAAGTACCGCAGTTACTCGGCCCAGGATACAATTGCCCGCTGGGCGTCTGTACGCGCCGGCGAGGAGAAATGGATATTCCCGTATCAGGAGAATGCAGATGCAATGTTCAATTCGGCCATGATTTTTGAGATTGCGGTCATCAAGGATATGGTGACCCCGTTGCTTGACGAAGTTCCGGAAAATAGCCCCGAATATGCCAAGGCTCAGCAACTCAAGGATTTCCTTAAACTGTTTAAAACCATCCCCAGTCAGAATCTGCCACCTACATCACTGGTACGCGAGTTCATAGGTGGCAGCAGTTTCCATTATTGATCATACCTTAATAATAATGGCCGGATTAAGCAATACACAGACTCAGGTTCAGACCCAGTCACAGACGCAGATACAGACCCTCTCGCCCCAACAGGTGCTTGAGGCACGTCTGCTTGCTTTGTCCACTATTGAACTTGAGGAACATGTACGGTCCGAACTGAATGATAACCCGGCTCTTGAGGACGGCCCTGCTGAACTGTCGGCACAGGACAGTGACGACGATCTGCGCAACGATGATCAGGGAGAGGATATTTATACTGATAACAGTCTCCCTGCCGATGACAGCCGTGATGACTGGACTGATGACGATGACTGGTATGACCGTGATCCGGACGGAGGGTCTGGCATGATGGCAGATATTCCTATGGCAGATACACGATCATTCTATGACATACTCTATGAACAACTCAGGGAACAGGACCTGACTCCCCGTCAGATGAAGATTGCCCTCTATATAATAGGCTCTATTGACAATGACGGATTCCTTGACAAGGATTTACAGGCCATATCCGATGACCTGGCATTCTATCACGACACGGATGCATCGACCGATGAGATTGAACAGGTCCTGCATGTGATACAGGAGTTCGATCCCGCCGGGATAGGCGCACGCGATTTACAGGAATGCCTGCTTATACAGATACGCCGTAAGGAGAATTCACCCTTAAAGGATTTGCAGGAGAAGGTCATCTCCTCTATGTTCGAAGAGTTCAAACACAAGCGTTGGGATAAGATTTCGGCACGTCTGGGCATAGATAAGTCACAGACGGATACCGTGATTGCTGAACTCATAAAACTCAACCCAAGGCCCGGCAGCTCATTGGGTGAAACCGTCGGACACAGCCGTCAGCACATTGTGCCGGATTTTATTCTCGACAATTCGGACGGAGAGTTGAGTTTTGTCCTGAACAACGGCAACATACCCCAACTGCATGTAAGCCGCGAGTATACCGATATGCTGGAGCACCAGATAAAGAACGGCTCAGGCAGTCAGCGTGATGCCGCAGTCTACATCAAGAGCAAACTGGATTCGGCACGCGGTTTCATACAGGCCCTGAAACAGCGTGAACAGACGCTTACCCGAACCATGCAGGCCATAATAGAACTGCAGAAACCTTTCTTTACCGAAGGTGATGAGACTCTGCTCAGGCCAATGATCCTGAAAGATGTTGCCGAGAAGACCGGCTATGACATCTCAACCATATCCAGGGTAACAAGCGGCAAATACATACAGACCAATTTCGGGACATTCCTGCTTAAGGATTTCTTTACTGACGGAGTCAAGACAAAGAGTGGTGAGTCTGTGTCAGTAAATGAGATTTATCGCATTCTGCGTGAGGTGACCGGTTCCGAAGATCACAGCAACCCGCTTACCGACGAGCAACTGGCCGAAATTCTGGCTGTCCGCGGATTCAAGGTTGCCCGGCGCACAGTGGCCAAATACCGCGAACAGATAGGTATACCCGTAGCACGGATGCGTAAGAATTGAAAAATTAGAATTATATGAAACCAACAGTAAGTATCATCATGGGCAGCACATCAGATCTGCCCGTAATGGAAAAAGCGGCAGCATTCCTGGACAGTATACAGGTGCCGTTTGAGATGAATGCATTATCGGCACATCGCACACCTGCTGCAGTCGAAGAGTTTGCCAAAGGAGCACAAGCTCGCGGCATCAAGGTAATCATTGAAGCAGCCGGCATGGCTGCAGCCTTGCCGGGAGTTATCGCTGCCAATACCAACGTTCCGGTTATCGGCGTACCTATCAAAGGTATGCTTGACGGACTGGATGCCATGCTCTCCATCATACAGATGCCGCCCGGAATACCCGTAGCCACAGTAGGCGTGAACGGCGCACAGAACGCTGCAATCCTGGCCGCACAGATCCTGGCCTTAGCCGATAACGAGTTGGCTGCCAGACTTGCCGCACACAAGGAGGGTCTGAAGGAGAAGATTGAGAAAGCCAATGCCGAACTAAGTCAGGTTAAGTACAACTACAAGACCAACTGATGAGCGTATATAACCGCCGTAAGTCCATAAGCGTAAGTGTGGGAGGTACCGCTATAGGCGGCAGCAATCCCATACGGCTTCAGTCCATGACCACCACTGCCACAATGGATACACAAGGCTGCATAGAGCAAGCCATCCGTATTATTGAGGCAGGCGGCGAACTGGTACGTATGACCACCCAAGGCACTCGTGAGGCCGAGAACATGCGGCTTATCCGCGAGGGCCTTACAGCACGCGGATACAACACTCCGCTGGTAGCCGATGTCCACTTCAATCCCGCCGTGGCCGACGTGGCCGCCCGTTATGTGGAGAAAGTGCGCATCAACCCGGGCAATTACGTGGATCCGGCACGTACGTTCAGACATCTGGAATACACTGATGCAGAATACGCACAGGAGATACAGCGTATACGTGACCGCTTTATCCCGTTCCTGAATATATGCCGTGAACACGGCACCGCCATACGCATAGGCGTCAACCACGGCTCACTGTCAGACCGCATCATGAGCCGTTACGGTAACACTCCGGCAGGCATGGTGGAGAGCTGCATGGAATTTCTGCGCATCTGTGTGGAGCAGCAGTTCATGAACGTGGTGATATCCATCAAGGCAAGCAACACGGTTGTTATGATTGATACCGTCAGGCTGCTGGTTAAGGAGATGGACAGTGAGGGAATGGCGTTCCCCATCCATCTGGGTGTGACTGAGGCCGGTGAGGGCGAGGACGGACGTATCAAAAGCGCAATCGGCATAGGTGCATTGCTGGCCGAAGGCATAGGCGACACTATCCGTGTTTCTTTGTCCGAAGCTCCCGAGCGTGAGATTCCGGTAGCCCGCAAACTGGTTGATTATGCAGCCGTCAGTGCACAGGTCCGTGCATCGGCACACATTGAGAATGGCATCCTTGAGTTGTCTTACAATGACTCTTCGCTGGAGGATTTCCAGTTACACGCCGCCATGGACGCCGGTGCGTTGCTTATTGACGGTAAAGCCGCTGACCTGAAACTGACCAACCCCAATATGACCGCCTCCCAGATCAAATCCACAGAGGATGCCATCCTTCAGGGAGCACGCATCAGATTCAGCAAGCCGGAATACATCTCCTGTCCGGGCTGCGGACGAACACTTTATAATCTTGAAGATACAATTGCACGCATAAAAGCCGCCACAGGGCATCTTAAAGGCGTAAAGATTGCCATTATGGGCTGCATAGTAAACGGCCCCGGCGAGATGGCCGACGCCGATTTCGGCTACGTAGGCGCAGGCCGCGGCCGCATAAGCCTTTACCGGAGCAAAGAGTGCATAGAGAAGAATATTCCCGAGGAGAATGCCGTGGAGCACCTCCTTGAATTAATAGAAGAAACAATGAATAAATGATATGGAAAACAAATTGACCATCTACAACACCCTGACAAGGAAGAAAGAGTTGTTCCAAGCCTTGAACCCGCCTCACGTAGGCATGTACGTGTGCGGCCCCACCGTTTATGGCGACCCGCATCTGGGTCATGCCCGTCCGGCCATCACATTCGATATACTGTTCCGTTACCTGCAGCATCTGGGCTATAAGGTACGTTACGTACGTAATATTACCGATGTTGGCCATCTGGAGCACGATGCCGATGAGGGCGAGGACAAGATAGCCAAGAAAGCCCGTCTGGAGCAGCTGGAGCCCATGGAGGTAGTTCAGTACTACACACTGCGCTACCACAAGGCTATGGAGATGCTTAACGTACTGCCGCCCAGCATAGAGCCGCACGCATCGGGCCATATAATAGAGCAGATTGAACTTGTAAAGCAGATACTTGACAACGGCTACGCTTATGAGAGCCAGGGCAGCATCTACTTTGACGTAAACAAATATAACAAGGAGCATCACTACGGCATACTGTCGGGCCGCAACCTGGATGATGTGCTCAACACCACCCGTGAGCTGGACGGTCAGGAGGAGAAACACAACCCTGCAGACTTTGCACTCTGGAAAAAAGCCCAGCCCGAGCACATAATGCGCTGGCCGTCACCCTGGAGCGACGGATTTCCCGGCTGGCACTGCGAGTGCACCGCAATGGGCCGCAAGTATCTGGGAGAGCGTTTTGACATACACGGAGGCGGAATGGACCTTATATTCCCGCATCACGAGTGCGAGATTGCCCAGGCAGTAGCCAGCCAGGGTCATGACATAGTGCATTATTGGATGCACAACAACATGATTACCATAAACGGTCAGAAGATGGGCAAGTCACTTGGTAATTTCATAACCCTGAACGAGTTCTTTACCGGTCAGAATCCCAATCTTAAACAGGCCTACAGCCCCATGACCATAAGGTTCTTCATACTGATGGCCCACTACCGCGGCACGGTTGACTTCAGCAACGACGCCCTGATAGCTGCAGAGAAGGCTATGAGCCGCCTCATGGAGGCCTACAATGCTATAGACCGTATACAGCCTTCAGCAGAGAGTTCCGTAAGCGTTGGCGAATTCAGGACCAAGTGCTATGAGGCCATGGACGATGACCTTAACACACCTATAGTGATAAGCCACCTGTTTGATGCCGCCAAGGTTATCAATCAGGCAGTTGACGGTCACGCAAAACTCAATTCAGCTGATGTGGCAGAACTTAAGAGCCTGTTTGACACATTTCTCTTTAATATACTGGGAATCAAAGCCGAAGAGGGCGGCGGAACCGGCAGGGAGGAGGCATTCGGCAAAGTTGTGGATATGCTGCTTGAACAGCGCGCCATAGCCAAGGCCAACAAGGACTGGGCAACCAGCGACAAGATACGAAATGAACTGACCGCTCTTGGATTTGAGATAAAAGACACCAAGGACGGAGCAACCTGGAAACTCAACCGGTAATGAAAAGACTTACAATTCCACTGCTTCTTGCCCTCCTGGCTCTTTCATGCGGAGGCCGTAAAGTAACCGCTACCGTAAGCGTTGCAGATACTGCCAAGAGCGGGTTCTGTGCAGACAGCGCATTCAGTTACATCAAAAAACAGACTGATTTCGGGCCACGTGTACCCAATACTGACGCCCAGCAGAACTGTGCCGCCTGGCTGATGACAAAACTCAAACAATTTGGAGCCGAGACTTTCATGCAGGGTTTTGAGACTGTTACTTTTGACAAGACCAGGATAAGGGGTTACAACATAATAGGCAGTTATAACCCTGAATCGCCCACCCGCATAATTATCTGTTCACATTGGGACAGCCGTCCCTGGGCGGACAATGACCCTGACCCCGCCAACTGGATGAAACCTGTTGATGCAGCCAATGACGGAGCCAGCGGTGTGGGAGTGATCCTGGAAATTGCACGTCAATTACAGAAAAAAGCGCCTCAGGTAGGTGTTGACTGCATATTCTTTGATGCCGAGGATTGGGGGCCCGGGGAAAGTTTCCAGGGCGAACAACTGGAGAGTTACTGGGGATTGGGTACGCAATACTGGGCCAGGAATCCCCATGTCAAGGGTTATAAGGCCCGCTATGCCATCCTGCTTGATATGGTGGGCGGAAAGGGAGCCAGATTCAGCCGCGAGAGATACTCTGTCTATTTTGCCAAGCAAGTTGTTGACAGGGTATGGAACACTGCGGCCAGACTGGGATACAGCTCTCTGTTCAACCCTTCCGAAGGAGGCTATATAACCGATGACCACTACTTCATCAATACTATCGCCAGAATACCTGCCATCGATATCGTGCCATATCTGCCCAATTGTGAGCAGAGTACCTTCGGCCCCACATGGCACACAACCAGCGACATTATTGATAATATTGACAAGCATGTTCTTGAAGCTGTCGGAAAGACGCTTCTGGAAGTAATTTACAATGAGAAACCATGAGCATAGAGGATTTACAGGAAGAGGTGATTGAAGAGTTCAGCGCGTTTGACGACTGGATGGACAAGTATCAGATGATAATAGACCTTGGTTCTGGACAGCCGCCGCTGGATCCGGCTTACAAGACCGAGGATAATCTGATAGACGGATGCCAGAGCCGCGTGTGGCTCCATGCCGAGATGCGTGATGGACTGGTTCACTTTGAGGCGGACAGTGACGCCATAATCACCAAGGGACTTATTGCACTGCTTATCCGTGT
The DNA here is from genome assembly GCA_902802285.1 of uncultured Bacteroidales bacterium. Classification (GTDB taxonomy): domain Bacteria; phylum Bacteroidota; class Bacteroidia; order Bacteroidales; family Bacteroidaceae; genus Colenecus. Next base: position 7,633 of record CADCLI010000027.1, on the reverse strand, counting down.
ACTGTCTGCCCATACACCGCAGGAGTTACTGGCAAGCGACGTACACTTTATCGATGCCATCGGTCTGACACAACACCTTTCCCCCACCCGTAGCAACGGACTACTTTCCATGTTGAAACAAATCAAGGCATACGCTTTGGCTTATTCTGCACAATGAAAAGATTAATGTTTCTGATTTTGGCAGCCACGACCCTAATAGGTTGCTCTGATGTCGGCAAAGGGTTCAGACTTGAGGTCAGCAACCGAAGCATAGCATGGATGAACGGTACGATAGGGTTCAGGACCGATCCGGACTCAAAGGGCAAAAGGGTGGATTATCCCGGATTCAAGGCATTCATCAGATGCAGCGACGGCCGGACCATAGAAATGCCTTACGATAATTATTCGCTGGGGTATGGTGCGTCGTTTCCGATGGGCACATCAGGCATGTATGCCCCCAAGAACGGATACAGTAAGGCGGAGATACTGATTGAGACACCGGACAGGATTGTCATTCACCTGCAACATGACCCAATGACCATTTTCAATGTCCCCATCACACAGGACAAGCAGATAACCCTTTTCAGAGATAGCCCGATAATGGCGGTTACAGACTACTATACTGGCGAATTTGATCTTTTGAACATTGCCGCAGAACTATCCACTGCTCATGTAGGTACAGTAAGGGAACTGGATAAAGGCTATGCCGTGGAATATCCCAACGGTGTGACAGCCATATTGATTATGCCGGAACTTGAACAGAAGAGATACAAGGATATCCAGGGGCGGGCATTCGTTTCAAAAGGTATAGAATGCGATGAACCTTTGCATTATTATGTAGGAATAAGTGACAAAGGAGAGGATTATCTGCTTGACGAACTGGACAAAATTTTATAAATTTGCATCGCGATTACAGAAACAACGCATAATAATACAAATATGAACAGTAAGTACTGGAACGAGGAGATTGAGACAATGCCCCGCAAGCAACTTGAAAAGCTGCAGGTGGAGCGTCTCAAAAAAACCATCGAGATAGCTATGGGCAGTCAATTTTATGCCCCCAGATTCAAGGAACTTGGTATCACCCCGGATAGTATAAAGTCCGTAGAGGACATCAAGCGCTTTCCGTTTACTACCAAGAATGACCTGCGTGCCACATATCCGTTCGGTATCAAGTCCGTTCCTCTGGAGAAGGTAGTACGTCTGCATTCTTCAAGCGGCACCACAGGTAATCCCACTGTAATCCTGCACACTCAGAAGGACCTTGACGAGTGGGCCGATGCTATGGCACGCTCCATGTACTGCATAGGTCTGCGCAACACTGACATAATCCAGAATACATCCGGTTACGGTATGTTTACCGGAGGTCTGGGCATACAGTATGCGGCAGAGCGTCTGGGTGCCCTGACCGTGCCTGCCGGTGCCGGTAACAGCAAGCGTCACGTAAAGTTCATCACAGACTTCGGCACTACCGCACTGCACTGCATACCTTCTTATGCAACACGTCTGGCTGCCGCATTCCAGGAAGAAGGTATTGACCCGCGCAACACTACAGTTCATACTCTGATTATCGGTGCCGAGCCCCACTCCGAGGCTCAGCGCAAACGCATTGAGGAGATTTGGGGAGCCAAAGCTTACAACAACTTCGGTATGAGCGAGATGTGCGGCCCCGGCGTGGCCATTGAGTGTCAGGAGCAGAACGGAATGCATATCTGGGAGGATAACTACATAGTTGAGATACTTGATCCAGAGACTCTGGAACCCGTTCCTGAGGGCCAGTTGGGCGAGCTGGTACTGACCACACTCAACCGTGAGGCCATGCCGCTGTTCCGTTACCGCACACGTGACCTTACCCGCATCCTGCCGGGTGACTGCCCTTGCGGACGTACTCATGTCCGTCTGGCACGTTTCCAGGGCCGCAGCGACGATATGCTTATCGTTAAGGGTGTTAACCTCTATCCTATACAGATTGAAAAGATCCTGATGCAGTTCCCCGAGCTGGCATCGGACTACCTTATTACTATTGAGACCATCGGCGATAACGATGAGATGACCATCGAAGCCGAGCTGGCCAAGGCTACCGATGATTTCGGCATGCTGCAGAACCTGACCAAGGAGATTACCCGCCGACTCAAGGATGAACTGCTGTTTACTCCTAAGGTCAAGCTTGTGGGCAAGGGCGTAATCCCGCAGTCGGACGGCAAAGCCAAGAGAGTGAATGATTTGCGTAACAACCATTAATTAAGGACCGATATATGAAGACTATCAAGCAGATTTCAATATTCCTTGAGAACCAGCGCGGTAAGCTGAGTGACATACTGACCGCCCTCAAGGACCAGAACATTGAGATACAGGCCGCATCGGTGGCCGATACCACCGAATACGGTATCCTGCGTCTCATCACATCAGACCAGATCAAGGCTGCCCGTCTGCTTTCATCACAGGGGCACCTGGTAAATCTGAACGAGGTTCTTGCCATTCAGGTGGAGCCCAATACCGCTGCCTTTGCCGATGCAGTAGACGCGCTCACATCGGGCGGTTGCTCCATAAGCTACCTCTACACGTTCCACAAGGACGGAAAACTGGTACTTATCATACGTCCGGCTAGTCTGGAAATAGCGGAACGGGTGGCTACGGAAAAAGGTCTTACTTTAATTCAAGGTTGGGAATGAGCGTTCATTCCCTTCTTTTTTTATAAATATGAACTAATTATACCCTTAATAACTGAATAACCATGTTTTTAAAGATTCTCATTCTGATTCTTTTCTTCGCCGTAATGATTGGCGTAGGAATTTATTGCCGCAAGACAGCTAATAATGTGCAAGGATTCGTACTGGGTGACCGCAAGGTGGGTTCATGGCTTACAGCATTCGCTTTCGGTACATCTTACTTTTCGGCCGTGATATTCGTGGGATATGCCGGTCAGTTCGGCTGGAAATACGGTCTGTCCGCCACCTGGATAGGTCTGGGCAACGCCCTGATAGGTTCACTCCTGGCATGGAGAATCCTGGGCCGCCGCACACGCCTTATGACACAATACCTCAAGAGCGCCACAATGCCGGACTTCTTCGGGCAGCGTTTCAATTCCGAGGCTCTCAAGGTGGCTGCATCAGTTATAGTATTTGTGTTCCTTATCCCCTATACAGCATCTCTCTATAACGGTCTGTCACGTCTTTTCGGACTCTCGTTCGGCATTGACTACAGCTGGTGCGTGCTGGGTATGGCTATCCTTACCGGTGTCTACGTGCTGGTGGGCGGATACATGGCAACAGCCGTGAACGATTTCATACAGGGTATGATAATGCTGGTCGGTATAGTTGCCGTAATCCTGTCAGTACTTAACGGAAACGGCGGATTCACCGCAGCAATCGAGAAACTGTCACAGCTTCAGAGCGAGAGCGCACCTGCGCTGAACGGAGCTTTCGTATCGTTCTTCGGCCCGCAGCCTCTGTATCTGCTGGGTGTGGTGCTGCTCACATCTCTGGGCACATGGGGTCTGCCCCAGATGGTTGGCAAGTTCTACGCCATCCGTGACGAGGCCGCCATACGCAAGGGTACATTCATTTCCACATTCTTTGCCATCATCGTGGCCGGCGGATGCTACTTCCTGGGCGGATTCGGCCGTCTGTATGCCGATAAGATAGAGTATGGAGCCAAGGGCCCCATCTATGACAGCATAGTACCTTCAATGCTCCAGACACTGCCCGACCTGATGATCGGCGTGGTTATCATCCTGGTGCTATCAGCATCAATGTCAACCCTCTCGTCGCTGGTTCTGACATCGGGCTCAACCCTGACTCTGGATATCATCAAGCCGGCGCTTGCCAAGGGCGGTAAGAGCATGAGCGAGAAGTCTCAGTTGCTCTCCATCCGTCTGCTGGTGGTGTTCTTCATTGCGGTTTCATCGGTTCTGGCCATCATTCAGGCCAAGAGCTCGGTTACCTTCATAGCTCAGCTTATGGGTATCAGCTGGGGTGCTCTGGCAGGTGCTTTCCTGGCTCCGTTCCTCTATGGACTCTACTGGAAAAAGACCACCAAGGCTTCAGTCTGGGCCAGTTTCATCGTGGGTGTGGCCATCATGTGCGGCTGCATGTACGGAACGTTCACAAAGACCACATTCATAAGCCCGTACTTCTCATCACCCATCAACGCCGGTGTGCTCTCAATGGTAGCCGGTCTGGTGATAGTTCCCATAGTAAGCGCATTCACCAAAGTTAAGGAGAAGGAGAACGTTGACAGAATGTTTGATTGCTACGAGCGTCAGGTTACCGTTCATGCATCGACCTCGCTTATGGATGCCGATGAGAAATAAATCCTTATATTTGTATCAGTCAAACTTTAAAAAACCAATAATATGAAAAGATTATCTCAACTAAAGGATGAGGCAATTGCTGCCCTCAGTGGAAATTGGGGAAAGGCAGTTCTGGCTACATTGGGCCTACTGGTTGTAAGCATCGCCTTCAGCATGGTTTTCCAACTGTTATCAGGCACCAATATCCTGGATTATTATGAAGCTCTGTTTACCAATGATACAGCCGCTCTGATGGAGGCAATGGGAGGCAATATCTATGTCACCATACTTCAGGTCCTGGGCGGAATACTCTTTACAATGCCTCTGGGTATCGGTGTTTACAATTCTTTCAGGGTTCTCTTTGAAAGCAAGGGTGCCGATAACGCCATTTTCAGGAATTTCTTCAAACTGGCCTTCAGCAAGCATTATCTTCATATAGTCCTGGTTTATTTATGCGCAGGTATACTGATAGCATTGATACTTGTTCCGGCCATCATAATTCTGGTATTGGTAGGATTAGTATTACAGAGTGGTGTAGTTGCCGTTATTCTGGTAATATTAGCTCTTGTATATAGCATCTGGATTGGTCTTATGTACTCTATGATCAATTTTATCATAGTCGACAATCCCGAGCTTGATATCATAGATACAATGCGCCGCAGCCGCACCCTTATGAAAGGAAACAAATGGAGATTCCTGCTTTTGGGCCTGAGTTTCATTGGTTGGATCCTTCTGGGAATCCTTACCCTGGGTATAGGTTACCTCTGGTTGCTGCCGTATATCTATACAACTGAGTCTGCATTCTATTGTGAAATAAGAGACGCTGAGAAAACCGCTGAATAAACATTATTTATGAAAAAACTCCTACTTGGCGATGAAGCCATAGCGCAGGGTGCTATCGATGCCGGACTGAGCGGCGTTTACGCTTATCCGGGCACACCCTCTACTGAAATAACCGAATACATACAGGGTTACTGCAAGAAGAACCCCGCAGAGAAAATACACAATCGCTGGTGTACCAATGAGAAAACCGCCATGGAGGCCGCTCTGGGTATGTCATTTGCCGGCAAGCGCGCACTCGTGTGCATGAAACACGTCGGCATGAACGTGGCCGCCGATCCGTTCGTGAACTCATCAATCACCGGAGTAAACGGCGGTCTGATAGTCCTTGTGGCCGATGACCCCTCAATGCACTCCTCACAGGATGAGCAGGATACCCGCTTCTATGGCAAGTTTGCCCTGATACCGGTCCTGGAGCCCTCATCACAGCAGGAAGCATACGATATGATGTCATACGCCTATGACCTGTCGGAGTCTCTCAAGCTGCCGGTGCTGATGCGTACCGTTACCCGTCTGGCCCACTCACGTGCCGTGGTATCTCTTAAGGAAAAGCGTAATCAGAATGACCTCAGTCCGGTAAGCGGCGTGCGCGACTGGGTGCTGCTGCCCGCTATCGCCAAGCGCCGCTACGCTTCACTGCTGGAGCGTCAGCCGGAGATTATGCGTCTGTCTGTTGAATCACCCTTTAACAGCTTCAAGGCACAGGCCAAGCGCTTTAAGATGGGCGCCATTGCCTGCGGTAACGCTTTCAACTACCTGTCGGAGTGCTACCCCGATGGTATACCTTTCCCCGTACTAAAGATTTCACAGTACCCCATACCGGCAGAGACCGTTCGTACTCTGGCCGAGCAGTGTGACTCAATAATGGTAATTGAGGACGGCCAGCCATTTGTTGAGGAGCAGGTGGCAGGTATTCTGCCCTCTGACTGCAAGATAATAGGCCGTTTGACCGGAGAATTGCCCCGTCAGGGAGAACTCAATCCCGATATCGTAAAGGCCGCTCTGGGTCTGGCTCCGCTGCCGCATCCGGATGTAGCCAAAAACGTTGTGGCACGTCCGCCCGCCCTCTGCCAGGGTTGCGGTCACCGCTCAGTTTATGAGGCCATCAACATAGTTCTTAAGGATTACAAGACAGCCAAGGTGTTCGGTGACATAGGTTGCTACACTCTGGGTGCCCTACCCCCGTTCCAGGCTCTGGACAGCACCGTTGATATGGGCGCCAGCATCACCATGGCCAAGGGTGCCGCCGATGCAGGCGTGTTCCCCGCAGTGGCCATCATAGGTGACAGCACATTCACCCACTCCGGCATGACCGGTCTGCTGGATGCCGTTAATGAGAACTCTCCCATCACAATCATCATATCCGATAACCTGACCACCGGCATGACCGGCGGACAGGACAGCGCCGGCACCAACAAGTTTGAGGCTATATGCCGCGGTATAGGTGTTGACCCTAATCACCTCAAGGTGGTTGTTCCACTGCCCCAGAACATGGAGGAGATTACACGCACACTGCGTGAGGAGATTGAGTATCAGGGCCTTTCTGTTATCATACCGCGCCGTGAATGTATCCAGACACTTGCCCGCAAGGCAAAGGCAAAAGCAGCACAGAAATGAAGACAGATATAATTCTTGCAGGCGTAGGAGGACAAGGTATCCTCTCTATCGCAACAGTTATAGGTCAGGCCGCCCTTGAGGAGGACCTCTACATCAAGCAGGCCGAAGTTCACGGAATGAGCCAGCGCGGCGGTGACGTGCAGTCCAACCTTCGCATATCGGACCAGCCCATTGCAAGTGACCTCATATCACTTGGCCAGGCAGATATCATAATAGCCATGGAGCCCATGGAGGCCCTGCGTTACAAGCACTACCTTAGCAAGGACGGCTGGGTAATCACATCATCCAACCCCTTTGTGAACATAGGCAACTATCCCGATAAGGACGCCATCATAGCCGAGCTCAAGGAGCTGGGTAACGTAATCCTGATCGATACCGATGAGCTTGGCAAAGAACATAAGATGCCCAAGGCTGTAAACATGATCCTGCTGGGTGCCGCATCAAAAGTCCTCAAGAGCATAAGCTTTGACAAGCTGTGCCAGAGCGTACGCACCATATTCGGCGCCAAGGGCGATGCAATTGTAGATATGAACATAAAGGCCCTTGAGATAGGCCGTAACTGTGAATAAAAACACCGATGAATACGATTATTCCCGCAAATGTAATAGATGATTATCTAAAGAGTATAGAGGTAACTGACCTTAACAAGGCATCCATCCGTCAGGTGCTGGCCTGCGCCATGAACGCCGAGAAGGTGACCGGCACGGAGTTCATACATTTTGAGATGGGTGTACCCGGAATACCGGCCGCAGCCGTAGGTATCAAGGCGCAGAAAGAGGCCCTGGACCGCGGAGTTGCCTCCAAGTACCCCAATATTGAGGGAATAACCGAACTCAAGGAGCAGGCTGCCCGTTTTGTAAAGGCTTTCATCAACACCGATATCCAGCCCTCTCACTGCACTCCCAC